>CAMPAP010000060.1 GCA_946631935.1 uncultured Lachnospiraceae bacterium
AAAACATTTTCAGCCGAATCCGTAAGACGCCTTTCGATGCCTTTTTTTACAACAAGCCTGTCCACTACGATATCGATGTTGTGCTTGTCATTTTTTTCGAGAGTGATGTCCTCAGTCAGTTCGTACATTATACCATCGACACGGACCCTTCCGTAGCCTGACTTTCTTGCACTTTCAAGGAGCTTTTCATGACGGCCCTTCTTACCCCTGACAACAGGTGCCATAAGCATGATCTTGGTCCCTTCCGGAAGCTCCATGATGCGGTCGACTATCATATCAACAGTCTGGCGCTCTATCACCCTTCCGCATTCCGGACAGTGCGGGATTCCGATCCTTGCATAGAGAAGCCTGAAGTAGTCGTAGATCTCGGTTACGGTACCTACCGTTGAACGGGGATTTTTATTGGTTGATTTCTGGTCTATGGAAATGGCGGGGGAAAGTCCCTCTATGGATTCAACGTCAGGTTTTTCCATCTGTCCCAGGAACTGCCTTGCATAGGAGGAAAGAGATTCCATGTAGCGCCTCTGCCCCTCGGCATAGATGGTATCAAAGGCAAGGGAGGACTTTCCCGAACCCGAAACTCCCGTCATTACAACAAGAGAATCCCTCGGTATTTCCACCGAGAGATCCTTGAGATTATTTTCCTTAGCTCCCCTGACAATTATCCTGTTTCTGGGGAGGATCTTTGTTTCATTTTTCATATCGGTACTGCTTTCATGGTTGTTAATACGACTAAAAAAGCATACCATTTTAGATTTAAATTGGCAACAATTTTTTCGAACATTTGTTTGATGATAATATGGCAGGACCGTCCACATTTCATACGGCACAAAAAGAGCGTTACAAAACGTAACGCTCTTCGGAAAGAAAGAATGGGACTATATATTACTTGTAAAGGTCGTAGGGGGTGTAGTCGCCGTAGAAGTACTTTTCACCAAGTGCCTTTACTGTTCCGTCCGCAACAAGCTTTGCAAGCTGCTCGTCAATCTTTGCAGCAAGGTCCTCATGTCCCTTTGACACAAGATAGTAACCGTATCTTGAACCTACAGTCTCGCTTTCCTCATCATTTAATCTTACGGCCTTGATCTTAAGATTAAACTCTTTCTGATACACATTGTACATAGGCTCATCAAGCAGATTAAAATCAAGCGCTCCGCTCTCAACATCAAGAAGGGTCTTTTCTATGGTTCCGCCGCCCTCCTGATATACGAGATTGATCTGGGCATCGGGATGCTCCTCATTGTAAAGCTCAAGAGAAGTTGCGTAGCTTGTACCGGGGGTAACTCTTGTGGTAAGTCCCGCAAGGTCCGAAAGCTGATGAATGGAATCATTTCCTTCAGGTACAACGATCACATAATGGTTGTCGAAGATACCGTTGGTGTAGATATACTTTTCAGCTCTCTTCTCGTTGTATGAAAAGTTGTTAAAACCGATCTGATAATAATCACTGTCGAGTCCTCCGAAAAGTGCGGGGAAATCTGCAACCTCGATCTGAACATCATATTCGGGAAGTGCTTCGAACACCTTCTTGATAAGCTCAACTTCATATCCCTGAAGATTATTATCCTCATCATAGTATGTGAAGGGCTTAAGTGTGGCGGTGGTGATGAGTGTTACCTTCTCCTTCTCCGAAGCCACTGCCTTTCCGCATCCGCCGAGTGCAGTAACGCCGAGCACGGCTGCAGAAAGAAATGCAAGTAAACGAATCGATCCTCTTTTTTTCATAACTGTTCCTCCTTTTTTGTACATCTAATTTGTATCTATGATAAATACCTGTGTTTATCATTTTTTCAGGTATTTATTTTCAGTGAGTTGCTTTTTTCAGCGCCTGTTCGATATCACCAATAAGATCCCGGACATCCTCAATGCCAACGGAAAGCCTGATCAGGCGGTCGCTTATATACGTTGCCTTTTTTATATCATCCGGAAGAGACCTCTGGGACGATGATGCCGGATGTGATATCAGAGACTCCACTCCGCCTAAACTTCCTCCGAAAAATATCCACTCAAGCGCTCCAAGAAATTTCGGAATGTTGACCTTTTCATCAAGCTCAAACGCAAGTACCGCACCGGGACCTGCAGCCTGTTTTTTCTGAATGTCATACCCCTGTGAATCCGAAAGACCGGGATAATAGATCTTTGTGACAAGGCTGTTCTTTTCAAGATATTCTGCGATGGCAAGGGCGTT
This sequence comes from uncultured Lachnospiraceae bacterium, assembly GCA_946631935.1. Taxonomy (GTDB): domain Bacteria; phylum Bacillota; class Clostridia; order Lachnospirales; family Lachnospiraceae; genus AC2028. The sequence continues at coordinate 2,189 of CAMPAP010000060.1, forward strand.
CTCTGTCTGCCTGTCAATCCGTACCGAAAGGGTCTTAATACCTCTGAGCAGAAGAAATGCATCAAAAGGCTGTATCCTTACGCCGCTCTGCCACTGATAGGCTTTTAACCAGTCGGCAAGATCTTTATTGTTCGTTGCCACAAATCCCGCCACAAGATCGTTATGTCCCGCCAGATATTTCGTTCCGCTTTCAATGACGACATCGATGTCGAATTCCAAAGGCTTCTGAAGGTAAGGCGACATAAACGTGTTATCAACTATGGTAAGGATGCCGTGCTTTTTTGCGATACGGGCGAACTCTTCAAGATCAGTTACAAGAAGCGTCGGGTTTGAAGGAGTCTCGATTATGACTGCTTTCACATCATCGGTTATCGAGTCCTCAAATGATTTCAAATCCAGGGTGTTTACAAAGCGGAAGCCTATCCCGTAATTTCCGAATATCTTTTTTAAAAGATTTACAGTTCCGCCAAATACCGCATTTCCCACAAGAACCGTATCACCCGATCTGAAGGACGCAATGACCGAACCTATTGCTGATGTTCCCGAAGGAAATGCAAATGCATATTCGGCACCCTCAAGAAATGCAAGCTGTTTTTCAAGTGCTTCTTTGGTGGGATTTCCCATGCGCCCGCGGCCAAAGGGTTCCTCATTACTTTCTCCCGCACCCTCTCTTTTAAATGTGGAGGTCAGATATATGGGAACGCTGGCAGAACCGCCATGATCTATATCCGCATCATCCCCGTGAACCAGCTGTGTGCGAAAATATCCTTTTTCTCTGCTCATGATCAAATCCTCTGTCAATCTTTATAAGCTATGGCATCAAGCTCAACCTTTGCATCGCCTACAAGCTTTATCCCAGTAAGGGTCCGTGCGGGAAGATGATTCTTAAATGCCTGTACGTATATCTCGTTGAAATCAGCTGCATGCTCGATCTCGGTGATAAGGACCACAACCTTTACAAGATCATCCAGACTGTAGCCGTGCTTTTCCAGAGTGTTTTTAAGATTTTCGATGGCAAGGCTGGCCTGCTCAGAAAAATCCTTTGGAAAAGTTTTTGTTTCCCTGTCTATTCCCACAGTTCCTGAGACATATAATGTATTCCCGGCCTTTACGGCTTCCGAAAAGGGGCGGTTACCGCCTGGGGCAGCAAAATATTCTGACATATATTTTTCCTTTCTGTTAAAATACCTTTTTAAATCCGATCATCACAAAATTTCTTCAAGTGCCCTGATAAGAAGATCATTATCTTCGGGAGTTCCCACGGTGATCCTTACATATCCTTCAAGGCCAAAGCCTGCTCCGTCCCTGATAAGGATCCTTCTTTTTTCAAGTTCCGAAACCACTGCCGAACTTTTTTCTCCAAGATATGCCAGGAAAAAATTTCCCTGGGATGGAACCGTTTTTATTCCTCTCTCCGAAAAGAAGCCGTAGTATCTTTCAAGTTCTCTTCTGTTGGCCTCGCGGACTCTTCTAAAGTTTTCGCGATCCTTTATGGAGGCTATGGCCGCAAGTTCCGCAGGCGTTCCAACATTGAGAGGCGGTTTTACTTTTTCTATCTTTTTTATAAGATCACTGCTACCCAGTGCATATCCAACGCGGAAGGATGCCAGGCCGTAAAGCTTTGAGAAGGTTCTGATTATCAAAAGGTTATCGTGCTTTTTTATCTCCGGAACAAGGTCTGCAGCGCCTTCAATGGCGTAATCCATATATGCTTCATCGATCACAAGAAGGATATTTTCCTGAACCTTTTCAATGAATGATCTGATGTCCTCTTCAGGAAGTGCCTTCCCGGTAGGATTGTTGGGATTGCAGAGAAAGACAGCTTTTGTATTACCGTTTACCGCTCCAAGGATGGCCTGAAGGTCTACCTGAAGATCATCCTTAACAGGGATGTTCACAACCTTTGCATCCGTGTGGGAAACAGCTCTTTGATACCATCCGAAGGTGGGCTTTGGAATGATGACCTCATCCCCTTTATCAAGAAAGGTCTGGGCAATAAGAAGCACCGTTTCAAAAAGCCCGTTACCGAAAAGGATCTGATCTTCGTCAACATTATGGTATGATGCGATCTCGTATCTCAGGTATGGATTTCCCGTGTCCTGGTACTGGGCATAATCGACACTCTTGTCATTTAAGGCTTCCAGTACTTTCGGCGAAGGTCCGAATCTGTTCTCGTTCGTCCCGAGCCTGATGACGATTCCTTCTCCCTGTTCTTTTTCAAGAGCCGCTTTCGACTTTCCGGGAATGAAACTTTCTATGGATGCTATCTTGTCTCTTGCTTTTACAGACACTGTTTTCTCCTTTGAAGGTTAATAAGTTTTGTTGCTAACGACTATAACGTGTCTGACGATTTCTGCATATTATTTAAAAGTGATAGTGGGCTATAAGAAAACGTTATAATGAAAAAATATAATGAATTCATTTCAATAAGGGCATAAAAAAAGCCACTGCAAAGTGCAGTGGCAAGGCGGTTAGGGTTTTATAAACTTAATGTATGGTTGTGAAAAAATGACGAAACGGCGGAACCGTCCCCGTGTTTCAAAGTGAGGCTTTGAGTTCGAATAGTTCGTCTCTTAAGTATGCTGCGCGTTCGAAGTTAAGTTCTGCAGCAGCTTTGCGCATTTCACTTTCTGTCTGCTGGATGAGAGCCTTGATCTCCTTAGCGGACATGGACTCGGGATCCTTCTTCCACTTGATATCATCGGCTTCGACTTTTTTAGTGATACTGATGAGATCACGGACAGCCTTTTCTATGGTCTTTGGCGTGATGCCGTGAGCCTTATTATATTCTTCCTGAATGGCGCGTCTTCTGTTGGTTTCGTCTATGGCAGCTTGCATGGAACGCGTCACGGTATCGGCATACATGATAACATGGCCTTCTGAATTTCTTGCAGCACGGCCTATGGTCTGGATCAGTGAAGTCTCACTCCTTAAGAATCCTTCCTTGTCAGCATCAATTATTGCAACAAGAGAGATTTCAGGAATATCCAAGCCTTCACGAAGAAGGTTTATTCCCACGAGCACATCAAAAACATCAGTCCTCATATCGCGGATGATCTTGGTCCTTTCAAGCGCCTTGATATCCGAATGCATATACCTGACCCTGATATCCGCATCCTTCAGATAGTCAGTAAGATCCTCTGCCATTTTCTTGGTAAGGGTTGTGATAAGAACCTTGTGCTTCTTTTCAGTCTCTTTTCTTATCTCTCCGATAAGGTCATCAATCTGACCCAAGGTAGGACGTACGTCAACAGGCGGATCAAGAAGTCCCGTGGGACGGATGACCTGCTGAGCACGCAAAAGTTCATGCTCTTCCTCATATTCTGAAGGAGTCGCCGATACAAAAAGCATCTGGTCAATATGAGATTCAAACTCCTCAAAGTTAAGAGGTCTGTTATCAAGTGCCGAGGGAAGCCTGAAACCGTAATCAACAAGAGTTGTCTTTCTGGATCTGTCTCCTGCATACATTGCGCGGACCTGGGGTATTGTCATATGGGACTCATCGATGATAATAAGAAAATCATCAGGGAAGAAATCCATGAGAGTAAGAGGGGGCGCGCCTGCAGGAAGACCGTTCAAATGCCTTGAATAGTTTTCTATACCTGAGCAGAATCCTGTCTCACGGAGCATCTCAAGATCAAAGGAGGTCCTCTCTGAAATGCGTTGTGCCTCTATTAGTCTGTCCTCACCCTTGAAGTACTTAACCCTCTCCTTGAGTTCCTCTTCTATTGCATCACAGCCCTTCAAAAGCGCATCACGGCTTACCACGTAGTGGGACGCAGGGAAAACCGCAATATGCTCCAAAGTATTTTTCGGCTTAGCGTTAACAGGATCAATTTCCAGTATTCGGTCGATCTCATCTCCGAACCACTCGATGCGGATCATATAATCCCCGCCCTGGGCAGGGTAGAGTTCCAATACATCCCCGTTTACACGGAAAAGTCCGGGACGTTTTTCCATTTCATTTCTCTCATACTGCATGGCAATAAGAGAACGGGCAACATCATCCCGGTCTATCTCCTGCCCCGGTCTTAAGGAAAGGATCATGCCCTTATATTCATCGGGAGAGCCCAGACCATAGATACATGAAACGGAAGCCACGACTATAACATCCTTCCTCTCGGCAAGGGATGCGGTTGCGGAAAGTCTGAGCTTATCTATCTCGTCATTTATGGAAGAGTCCTTTGCAATGTAGGTATCCGACTGGGGCACATATGCTTCGGGCTGATAATAATCGTAGTAGGATACAAAATACTCAACGGCATTTTCCGGAAAAAATTCTTTCATCTCGCCATAGAGCTGGCCCGCAAGAGTTTTGTTGTGGGATATGATAAGAGTCGGCTTATTTAAAGCTGCGATGACATTAGCCATGGTAAATGTCTTACCGGAGCCCGTAACACCAAGCAAAGTCTGAAATTGATTGCCTTTTTTGAATCCTTCTACAAGCTCATTTATGGCCTGAGGTTGGTCACCTGTTGGCTTATATTCGGAATGAAGTTTAAAGTCCATTTTTTATATAAAACCCCTATTTTTCTATAGTTAAAAGTCTAACTATAGACCACTATTTCCACACCCATTTTCCATAATTTGAGCAAATCTATTGCCCATGTCATTTTGGGTCACCTATTTGAAAAATACGAACCATATGTATTATATGAATAATATCAGGATAATTAAGCATTCCTTCTGTTGATTTTTCGGCAAGCCCTGTCTATTCAACAAAATCGTTAAAAAGTCTCGTATAAGCTACATGATGCTTATTGTAATAATGCTTAATATTAAGGATAAGTATTGGCAAATGTTGCAGTCTTATCGAAATAACAAACCACTGAACTTCTCCGTACTTTCCCTTAGTTCCTGAATTGACTGGTTAAGCGTATCCACATCAAGGCTGTTTATCTGGTCCATGGCACCCGAAACATCTTCCATGGCACGGGCGGTATTATCCTCGATACTCTTGATTGCTTCTGCAAGTTCCAGTGCCTTAAGGTCCTCTGATACAGTTTCCAGGTTATCAAGTGTCCTCTGGGCAGTGTTCATAAGACTCAGAGCTCTGGGAACAAGAATGAGCACCACGATCAAAATCGTCACAAAAGTCAAAAATGAACAGCCTGCTATGACAAGCCGGGCATAATTTGCTATTTTTTCGGACTTAGACGGGGGCAGATCCTCATTTCTCACTTTTATCTGGTTTTCTTCATCTAATGATGTCATATGCATTCCTCATTTCAACCACTCTCACACACAGTGTATATTTTACAATAAAAAAGGCGAAAAAACATCGTTTTTCGCCTTTTTGACTATCTCAATTAAAGACCACATCTTCATTTGACCACTTTTTCAAAATCCGATGCCGGATGCTTACAGATAGGACAAATGTAATCATCAGGAAGTTCTTCTCCTACATACTCATATCCGCATATCTTGCATCTCCATACAGTCTGGCCGTCAGGGGTCTTCCCTACAGCCTCGGGCTTAGGCTTTATATTATTCTGATAATAATCATAAGTGGCAGAAACTTCGTTAGACATTACTTCCATCTTCTCTATGCTTCCGACAAAGAGTGTGTGGGACCCAAAATCTGTGCTTTCAGTTACTTTAATAGAAAAGTAAGCATTGGTTCCAACAGTGATGTACGGAATTCCGTTTGAAAGATATCTGCAATCCTTATATCCTTCGAATTTATCCACATCTTTTCCTGACTGAAAACCAAACCTTTTAAATACATCAAAAGTGGCTTTTTCGCTAAGTACTGATATAACAAACTCGCCGGTCTGCTTTATCATATCATGTGTATAATTTGCCTTATTAACCGCAATTGCAATCCTGTCAGGAGAATTAGCCACCTGGATCCCGGTATTTATTATGCATCCGTTAGCTTTGTCTCCCTGTCTTGCCGTAAGAACAAAGAGTCCGTATGTGAGTCTGTGCATGGGATTATCTGACATATTTTTGTTCTCCTTTCGTTTTGAAGCTGATTGCAAGATGCCGGAAACCGGATCCATCCCCTGTAATTCCGATCTTTTTCTTCTGTATTCCATTATGGGAAGATCTGCCGAAACCAGACTTTCCTTCATATAAACCGAAGATGCCTTAGGAAGCTGCGTTTCTACGATTCGCTTATCCTGACGCTCTATGACCTTATTTGCCATGCTCCCAAGCCATGCTACTACCTTATCAATCACACGGTTTCCTGTGATCTTGTTATAGAATCTGAGAGCAATAATAGAATTCTCATCATCCACAGGGATAAAATAAGCAAGAATCATTATCTTGTCCGTAACGTGGTTCAGCCACATATTAGGATATTTGAAATTAAGATTTGTAGATTTTATTTTGCTTTCACCGGCATCTTTTGGCTTCTGACCTGTGTCAGCTTCATTATCGGCACTAGTCTGAAGCGTATTTTCATCAAGCCAGATGACCTTAGGACCATTACACAGCGTTTTATTTCCCCTTCCAATAGTAGTCCTGTGAACAAAAGCCAAATGGGATACATCAAGCTGGTTTTCTATGACTCTGGAATACTGGACTCTCCAATGGTCTGTCATCTCATCCCAGGTATAGGAATAATCTGTAACGACATCAAAAACATCAGGCTCCGATTTTGGTTTCTCATCTCCATACCATGCAAAAACAATGCCTCCAACCTCGCGTATTTCATATGATTTAAGGTTAAATCTTGAAAAATCCAGGTCGGATGCCCTGCCTTCAGACGGAACATAGACACATTTGCCTGTTACATCATATTCAATCCCATGAAAAGGACATTGAATATGGCCGTCTTTAACACAACCCTTTTCAAGGGATGCGCCTCTGTGAGCACAAAGATCCGTAACGCAACCTATTGTCCCCTCAGAGTTACGATACAAAACGAGATTCTCGCCAAACCTGCGTAAGGCAAGGATCTTATTCTTCTTAACACTTTTTGATGAAGTTATGGAGTACCACTGGTTTTTGATCATATACGCTCAATTCATATTTCGTTCATGTTCTGTAATTATGGATCTTCATTATTTTTGTACTCTTATTCCCAAATTCATGCTTATCTCTATTGTATGGTATTGTCATTCAACTCATCTGTATGAAAAAAACACATAATCCATAAAAAAAGCAAACCTTATGGATCACATGACCCAAAAAACAATAGTGTTCCTGCATATGCAAAAACCGCCTATATAATAATTATGCGTATCTTACTTCAGCTACGGACCAGTCGATGATCTCCCAGAGTGCCTTAAGATAATCTGCCCTGAGATTCTTGTATCCGAGATAGTATGCATGCTCCCATACATCAAGAGTAAGTATAGGCTTTACATCCATCTTAAGGCTGTACATATTATCCTGATTTGCAGTCTTGCAAAGAACAAGTTCTCCGTCAGTTTTCTTGCAAAGCCATCCCCATCCGGAACCAAACTGTGATGCAGAAAGAGCATTGAGTTCCTCTATAAGCTTATCAACATTTCCGAACTGTTTATTTATCTGATCAAGGAGTGCACCTTCGGGAGCCTTCTTAGCCTCTGATGAAGGCTTAAACTGCTCAAAATAGATATTGTGATTGAGATATCCGCCACCCTGATTCCTAAGGCCTGTACGAAGAGCTTCATCAGAAACGCTGTCAAGAGATGAAAGGATCTCTTCTGCACTCTTACCGGAAAGTCCTGCTTTTTCAACAAGGTCGTTAAAGGTCTTGGTATAAGCAGCATGGTGCTTACCGTAATGAGTCTGAATGGTCAAAGTATCAATTACGGGCTCAAGTGCGTTTTCTGCGTAGGGAAGAGTGATTTGTGTAAACATAATAGCCTCCTTTTCATAGAAACAATTAATGGATCCGTAACTCAAATTATATCATAATCGACTGCCTATATCATTTGTAATACAAATACTCCCAATTGTGGTTATCATAGGGTGTTCCACTTACTGTGTACCAGTCAGAGGCAGGAAATGTATTACCCTCACTCAGGTACCAGTTTTCACTTGTTATGATCTTTACGGAATCTTCATTTTTCTGGTAGCCGTCCAAAGGGTTCCCCGTAAAAGGATTCACCGCTTCCTTTACAACATCACCCCGAACTGCCAAAACACAGGCATCGGCATTTGTCATGAATTCAGTTGAGGTTTCAAATCCGTGAGCGTCAAAATCCTTGACCATTAGAAGCGGCATGTACCAAAGTGTTGAAATGTTATTTCCGAACGTGAAGTTGTCAAACCATCCTACTGCTCGCCCATGATCCGAAGTTATGATTATCCTCGTATTATCATACACTCCCTCTTCCTTCAGATAATCAAGCCATTCTCCTATCCTAAGAAGAGCTGCCATGTTTACGTCATAATGGCCTGCCTCCCAGAAACCTTCCATATTCATTGAGATTCCATTCATGGTGTAATACTTATCAACATCAAAAGAAGTATTATCAACATACATCTCAGGTTTATAATCGGGAAGCTGTAAAAGCTGGGGTTCATGAGTAGTACAGTTGTACATCATCAAAAACTCACCCTTTTCGTTTTCACTAATGGTTGTAATCTTTGAAAGATTTTCAAGAACCGAGTACCATGAATAGAATTCCGCACCGTAACCCACACCAATCTTTCCTTCAAGTGATTCATCATCTACTACACTTTTATAAACAAGCTTTGCGGAAGAGCCGCCGCCGTTACGGGCGACAGGCCCGGAGTTACGCGCGGCGAACAATGGCTAAGAGTAGACGAAAGCATCGTACTGCTCGATACTCC
>CAMPAP010000061.1 GCA_946631935.1 uncultured Lachnospiraceae bacterium
TCCTTAACACGGAAGAAAAATTCCTGGACATAAATATCCTCCGGGATTATGACAATGTTTCCGTGACGAACATTTCTGCTAAGGAGTTTGATCATGGAGCCACCAGAAATCTAGGTGTTTCCAAATCATGTGCGGATTATTTTCTTATGATGACGGACGATGCGGTGCCGAAGGATGAATATCTGATTGAAAATCTTGTCAGGATGATGGAGTCATCACAGGAAAAGGAAATCGGTGCGGTTTACGGAAGGCAGCTTGCGACTGGAGAGAGCTCGGAGGATGAGAAGTATTCGAGAAGCTTCAACTATCCCGGAAAGTCCTTTGTGAAAACCGTAGAGGATCTGCCGCGTCTTGGCATCAAGACCTATTTTGAGTCCAATGTCTGCTGCCTTTACAGAAGAGATGTTTTTGACAGGCTTGGTGGATTTATTGACCATACTATCTTTAATGAGGATATGATCTACTGCTGCAAGATGCTTAAGGCGGGTTTCGCCAGTGCCTATTGTGCCGAAGCAGCGGTTTTTCATGCACATAATTACACCGGCATGCAGCAGCTGAGAAGAAACTTCGATCTCGGGGTTTCCCAGGCTGATCATCCGGAGGTATTCGGTGGTCTTAAGTCAGAAGGAGAAGGCATCAAACTTGTCAAGGGTAATGCGGCTGCACTTATGAAAAAGGGAAAGCTTTTTTCTGTTGTGAGGCTTATATGGATTTCCGGCTGCAAGTATATAGGCTTCCGGCTTGGAAAAAATTATAAGAAGCTTTCAAAGAAAACCATAATGAGATTTACAATGAACAAAAATTATTGGGGACCTATGGGCCGTTGACTGTATGACGAAAAAGCCCAAAAAAACTTTTGCTTAGGAGAGATAGTATTATGATGACGCCGCTTTTCAGAGCTGTGCTGGTGGTTGCATCTGTCGGAACCCTGACAGTGGTACTTAACCGTATACACAAGGCAAAACTGAATATTGATGATTCTATCTTCTGGATACTTCTGGTGTTCATGTTTGTGGTGTTTGCGGTATTCCCTGTGGTGCCGGATACATTGGCAGGACTTCTCGGAATCTACAGTACTGCCAACTTCCTGTTCCTCTTCATGATATTTATCCTCATCATGAGACTTTTTTCAATGAGCATGAGGGTGAGCTCTCTTGAGGACAAGCTCAGAAATCTGGTTCAGGAGCTGGCACTTAAGGAAAAGAATGAAGTGGATGAGAAGACATTGAAATCCATAGCTGATCGGGAAGTCTCTTCAGTGAGGGTTCAGGAAAGACTTGAGGATAAAAATCCGTCAGAAGAAATCCATACATCAGAACAGGGTGAGGGAAATGACATCAGTTAAGGGTGAGAAACAAAGATATCTTTTATGGGATATATTTAAGGGCTTCGGAATAGTGTTTATCGTTTTCGGGCACACCGGAAAGGTTGGCGGTGCCATAGTATATCTTTTCCATCTGGCTCTTTTCTTTTTTGTCACAGGATACTTTTTTAATGAAGAAAAGTATGGACGGGATCATTTCAGATATCTCGGAAAACGTATAAAGGGCACCTGGCCAAGGTACATGTTGTACTGCATTTTCTTTGCTCTTACTCATAATTACTGTGTGGTCCACGGTCTCATGACACCGGATTCGGCAATATATGACGGCCCCGGGTATCTGAGATCCATAATGAGCAGTATGGTTTTCGAAAGGCCTGAGCTTTATTCCGGACCCATGTGGTTCGTGCCTTTGTGGCTTTTGGGATCGGTACTTTTTGCGGGAGTTATATATCTTTCAAACAAGATTTCCGGAGTTTTTGCGGGAGCCTCTTCGGAAGAGGAGAAAAATCCGAATAAGGCTGCGGAAACATCAAAGGTTACTTCCGCAGCGGAATATAAAGCGGGACACAGAGACGTGAAAAAGCTTGTGAATCTCGCAAACATTCGAAAAGAATCTGTATCACAGGAATATCAGACCTCTAAAAATATCAGCATTGTGACTATGTCTCTTTTGTGCCTGATCATAGGATTATATGCAGTGGATAAAGGCATAAATGTCTCATACCATATGGAGCTTGCCTTTGTTATAGAGCCGTTTTTTGTTTTTGGATATTTCATGAAGAAATACCTTCCCGACTGGCAGGAAAAGCTTAGATGGCCCATAATGATCCCGGCAGTGGTATTGATTTTCTTTATCTTCAATAAATTCATAGATGCGGGGATATGGTTCGATCTTGCAAGCCAGTACATTTTTGGCGGCTGGTATTATGTTGGCGGAGTTCTGGGCATTATCTTCACCATCATGCTTTCAAAGCTTGTTGAGAGGGCAGAGGTTAACGCTAAGCTTCCGGGAGAGAGTAAGCTTAAAGCGTGCCCGTTGTTTAGTAAGGGACCGAATCCTGCTGCAGTGCTTCTTGCGGCTGCAGGTAAATACAGCTTCGATATCATGGCGCTCCACATCTTTGTTTTCAAGATGTTGGATATGCTGCTTAGGAAATTCTACTACAGGGATCCGGGTATGGATCTGTCGCAGTATCCTTCACCTTTATCTCAGCAGTGGTGGGTGCTGTACCTGGTGGTGCCGGTGCTGGTACCGATGCTCGTGGGCATCATGATTGACAGAATAAAGAGAAGGATACGAGGGAAATAGTCCAATAGGACCTTTGAGCTGGTACAGCGTTTATTATATTTTAGACACTTCTATATACAGTTTCTTATGGCTGCTTATATCTTGGATGAATAGTCATCTGATTATATTAATCTTGAAACGACAGTATGGTAGCATCCGGCGAGGACTATTCCATCCATCACAATTTCTAAAAGAAGAAATAGTTTTGGGATTGCTGCTGTTAGGTTTTGGGAAAGCCCTTTTCCCGATATGGCGTTAAGTTTTTCAATAAGACTTTTGATCCACTTTGACCGGAAGCAAAGGAGCAGCACCGGCAGATAGGGGAGGAAATATCGTCCCTGGACGCCTAAGATGTAAAAGGTGTCTGCCGGGGTGTAGGAAAGCAGCATGCTGGTGAGCAGTATAAAGGTCAGGAAAATAACGGTTCCTGCCATGATAAGTCTTTTCCATATTTCCGGAACAGGTTCTTCATGGTCATATGCTCCGGTGAGGATTGCGCCTATCCAGAATACAAAAAGGAAAGGGGTTGGCGTTGAGAGCCCTCTGTCAAAGGCGCCCAGCCACATGCCGACTGTGGTGCCCAGATACTGGGTACCCAGGATCTGGAAGGTGTTTCTGATGATGCGGAATACTAAGGTCTTATCCCGGATGAGTTCCGAAAGATCATGGAGCTTTACGGTATTTACCTCTCCCGAAGAAGTGAGTTCCGGTGCCTGAGTCACGCCGGAAGCATTGACATAACGGAGCACTTCGCGGAGATTCACAAGGACTATGGAGCCGATTATAAGTGCCCCGATAAGAAGAACTGTCGTGCCCCATCTCATAAGGCTTGGCTTTTTCCACTTTTTAATCGGGATCATAAGACACAGGGCAAAAAGCGTTGCGTAGATCATCTTGCAGGGAGAAAGAAGTACCGCCAGAATTCCCATCTCTGCGATATCCCTTATGGTGATAGTCCGGTATTCACTTCCGATGGCGTGGTCAAGGATTACCGCCGTAAGGTAAAAGCTCAGCGCTATGATGTAGGAGTCGTAGCTGTAGCTTCCCGTGATTTCAAGGGTCATTGGGAAAAGAGATACTGCAAAAAACACTTTCTTTCCGACGGGAGTCCTTTTCACGGACAGCGCTCCGAGAACCGAGAAAAGCAATAGGTTCATAAACCTTCCCAGAAACAGAAGTCCGAAGGCGCTGAGGTGAAGGAGTCTTGCCAGAGTGATTCCCAGGGCAGGCATAAGATATGCAAGGGGCGTTGTTGCCACCGGCTGCTGCAGCGTAATGCTTTCTCCTTCCTCTCTTACGCCGAAGAAGCCATAACCCTGTATTTCTTTGTAAACCGAGGAGTCCAGTGTCTGGCCGAATACAGTTGCTTTGTTCCAGTCATTGTCGCCCGGCCAGTTTACGATGTACTCGTCTTCTTTTCGGATTATGACATTTCCGTCTGTGTCCCTTGAGGGCTTAAGCATTAGCTTGTTTGAAAGCTCGTAGGCTCCGACAAAATGAAGTACTTCGTCCGGTGCCGAAAGCGGCGGGAGCACTGCTGTGAAGATCATGCCCATAAAAAGAACTGTCAGAAAATATATCTTATATAGTTTAAGCATCCGATATATGCCCCCTAAATTTCATAATACTTCTAAACATTGAAAGCATATCATATTAGGGGTGGCAGTTAAACTCTTATATCCACCCGTCCGGAAAATGCAAGGGATGTGCGCCGGCCCACTCGATTGATAGCACATCGTGAGCTTTTTGTCCGTCTCGTACGGACTGCCGTGCGCCCGATACGGACAAACCACTCCCGATGTGCTCTCAACTCGCAAGCCTAGGCACCCATCCCTTGCATTTTCCTCTGTTGCTGATAAAATATACGGGCATTGTTGCTCATATCACTTGTTTATTGTGGATTGGATATGTTATTAGTAAA
>CAMPAP010000062.1 GCA_946631935.1 uncultured Lachnospiraceae bacterium
ATCCTTAAATCTCTTAAGGCTTGAAAGCTCACCTTCGTATACCTGCTCATCGCCTCTTGTGATACGTACCTTGCATCCTCTCTGCATAATACCGTCAAGAACGTATGAACCTGCGATATTACCGATGGCAGATGCCTTGAAGATCTGTCTTATCTCCGCATGACCGATTATCTTTTCTTCGAATACGGGATCAAGAAGTCCCTTCATGGCACGCTCGATATCCTCGATGGCTTTGTAAATAACATCATAGCATCTGACATCCACGTTCTCGGATTCAGCCTTATCCTGAGCCTGCGAATCGGGTTTTACGTTAAATCCTATAATGATGGCATTGGATGCACCCGCAAGGTTAACATCCGACTCGTTGATGGCACCGACACCGCCGTGGATGACCTTAACGATGACTTCCTCATTGGAAAGCTTAAGCAGCGACTCCTTGAGAGCTTCGACAGAACCCTGTACATCCGCTTTGATGATAAGATCCAGTTCCTTGAGATTCTCTTCCTTGATCTTGGAGAAGAGATCTTCGAGACTCATACGGCCCTGGGTTTCTGCAAGCTTCTGCTTCTTGTTCTCTGCGGTATATGTATCTGCATAGGACTTGGCTTCCTTATCGGATTCATGTGCAAGGAATACCTCACCGGCCTCGGGAACTGATGAAAGTCCCAGTATCTCAACAGGTGTTGAGGGAAGAGCGGACTTAACATTCTCACCCTTGTCATTTATCATGGCACGGACTTTACCGTGTGCTGCACCTGCGGAGACAAAATCTCCGATATGAAGAGTACCTTTTTGTACAAGAATTGTGGCAACGGGACCTCTTCCCTTATCAAGCTGTGCCTCGATGACGACACCTCTTGCCTTTCTGTCGGGATTTGCTTTAAGTTCAAGCACATCCGCAGTAAGAAGTATCATATCAAGAAGGTTATCAAGCCCCTCTCCTGTCTTTGCCGAAACGGGAGCAAATACCGTCGAACCTCCCCAATCCTCGGAGATAAGATCATACTCTGAAAGCTCCTGTTTTACCCTGTCGATATTTGCAGAAGGCTTATCGATCTTGTTTACCGCAACGATGATCTCGACTCCTGCTGCCTTGGCATGGTTGATCGCTTCCACGGTCTGAGGCATTACGCCGTCATCTGCCGCAACAACAAGGATCGCAATATCGGTAGAGTTGGCACCTCTCATACGCATTGCGGTAAACGCCTCATGTCCGGGGGTATCAAGGAAAGTGATGGACTTGCCTTTTACATCTACCGTATATGCACCGATAGCCTGGGTGATTCCTCCGGCCTCACGCTGTGTTACATGTGTTTCTCTTATGGCATCAAGAAGTGAAGTCTTACCGTGATCGACATGTCCCATTACACAGACAACGGGAGGTCTTTCCTTAAGCTTGGATTCATCCTCTTCGCCCTCTTTTAAGAGTTCCTCGATAACATTGACCTTAACCTCATGCTCACAGAGGATCTCATACTCCATTGCGATGTTCTCCGCATCCTCATATGAGAGTTCCTGGTTAAGGGTAACGACCTTACCTGAAAGGAAAAGCTTCTTGATGATATCCGAAGCCTTCATCTTCATCTTTGCGGCAAGATCACCTATGGTTATGGTATCGGGAAGTGTAATGACCTTGATGGTCTCTTCAGGCACTTCCTCCACTTTCTTCTCGGGCTTGATGAAACGCCCCGACTTCTTTACACGGGTATTTTCCTCTTCGTTATAATTTATATCCTTGTGCTTTACGTTTCTTTCTTCGTTCCTGCGTCTTTGGTCCCTGCCCCCTTTATTTCTTGTAGGGCCGTCTGAGGTAAAGATCTTGCCCGGGCCGCCATTTCTGCCACTTCCGAAACCGGCTCCCGGCCTTCCATTTGGTCTCTGACCTCCAGGAACACCAGAAAAGCCCCTGCCAGTATTTGCACCAAAAGAACCGCCCTTCTGAGCAGGCGCCTGGTTTTGGTAATTGTTCGGACGCACGCCCTGGCCCTGTCTGTTATAGCCGCCCTGGGGTGCTTTGTCATTTTGCTGCGAGCCTTGTCCATTTACGTTTCCTCCGCGGGATCCACCCTGAAATCCGCCCTTTGAACGCTGACCGGGTCTGTCATTTATACTGATCTGGCGCTGGGTTCTTGATACATCGGCAGCTGCACTGTCTGTATTTCCTGCAGAAGGTGCGGGATTAACGTTTTCAGTCTGTGTCCGGGCATTTTCCTTAACCGGAGTATTCTTTACTTCAGGTTCGGGCTTGGGTTTTCTTGCTCCCTGAACGTTCTGGGGATCCTGAACCATGTTAACGGAGGGAGTATCGGAAGGAGCGGTAAGGGGCTTGATGATCCTCCTTACCTCGGGTCTTCCGGAAGAAGGAGTCTGACCGGGTCTTCCTCCCTGGGCAGGTCCTCTGAGTCCGTCAGAAGGCCTCTGAGAAGCTCTTCCGGGCTGCTGAACAGTCTGGCCGGTATAGGCTCTTCCCTGCTGTCCCTGCTTACCGTTTGTATTATTGACGATAATGATGGGCTTTGGTTTTCTTACCGCACCCTGCATTTTACCGTCTGCGGGTTTTTCGGGACTCTTTTCTGCTTTTTTCTCCGCAGGCTTTTCAGAAGAAGGCTTTTCGGTTTTCTTTTCTGCGGAAACCGCAGGAGTTTTTCCGGCTTCTTTATTTTCGGAGGCAGCCTTCCTGGTCTCTTCTTTGGCTGTCTGGCCACCCTTTCCTATTTTCGCCTTGATCTTATCCGCATCTTCTTCGGAAACCGAATTGGATGCAGTCTGGGCCTCAATACCGAGATCCGCAGCTGCTTTGAGCACTTCACTGCTCTCAATTCCAAGATCTTTTGCGATTGCATAAATTCGAACTTTTGCCATTAATTAAAAATCCTCCTCAAATAAATCCGGTGCCGTTTTCATTATCGCCCGGCACAAACCTTCATCCTTAACAGCAAGTGCACTCCTGAGATCCTTTCCGACAGCCCTTCCAAGAGTTTCCCTGTCGGCATATTCAGCAAACGGCACTTCATAATACCTGCATTTATCCTTATACATCTTCTTGGAACCTTCGGATGCATCGGAAGCTATGATGACACACATGGCGCTTCCGTCGCGGATGCTTTCAAGGACCTGTGTCTCACCGCCTGCAATATGTCCGCCCTTCTGGGCTATTCCAAGATATGATAAAACCTTGTCTATCGTGGGGTCCTCCCATAAACTAAGCCAAAGCGCTTTTAATGTGATCGGATATCAGCTTTATGCTTTCAGGCGGCACGCTCATCTTAAGGGTTCTTTCAAACCCGTGCTTTTTTATGGCATTTTCAAGACACTCTTCGGAAAAACAGATATATGCTCCTCTTCCGTTCAAACGCCCTGTTTCATCCGGAAGGATCTCACCGGAAGATGTTTTTACTATCCTTAGCATGGATCTTTTATCACGTATGCAGCCACATCCGATACATGTTCTTGGCACTTCGGATCTCATTATTCTTCAGTTCCTTCGGAAGAGGTCTCATCTGCGTTATCATCTGCAGATGCATCTTCAGCAAATTCAGCTTCCGGAGCTTCTTCATAATACTCCTCAGCATCCATATCAATCATTTCACCGCCTTCATAATTCTCGTCATATCCTTCCTCGTACTCATCCTCTGAATACTGGTAGTCCTCATAACGGAATCCTACGGCATCCTTAGCCTGTGACTCTGACTTGATATCGATCTTGTATCCGGTAAGACGTGCAGCAAGTCTTGCATTCTGTCCTTCCTTACCGATGGCAAGTGAAAGCTGGTCATCGGGAACTACAACCTTGGCAGTCTTCTCATAGGGATCTGCAAAAACAGCCTGGACAGATGCGGGAGAAAGTGCGTTCTGAACAAAGTTTCCGGGGTTCTCATCCCAGCATACGATATCGATCTTCTCATCATTTAATTCGCTTACGACAGCACCTACTCTGTCGCCGTTCATACCTACGCATGCACCCACGGGATCCACGTCAGGATTGTTGCTCCAGACAGCTATCTTGGATCTGCTTCCGGGCTCACGTGCAATGCTTCTGATCTCAACGGTTCCGTCTGCAATCTCTGCAACTTCATTTTCAAACAGACATCTTACAAGTTCCGGATGAGTACGGCTTACGCTGATGCGGGGGCCCTTGGGAGTTGACTTTACATCAAGGACATAGACCTTAAGTCTGTCTCCGTTCTTGTATCTCTCACCGGGGATCATCTCAGACTCCGCAAGAAGTCCGTCAGCCTTACCGAGGTTAAGGGTTACATTGCCTCCGCTGTAGTGACCCACAACACCTGTAACAACATTTTTCTTGCTTCCGGAGAACTGATCGAATATTGCATGTCTTTCTTCCTCACGAAGCTTCTGAAGAATGACATTCTTTGCACTCATGGCTGCGATACGGGTAAGCTCGCTTGATCTTATGTCCACCTGGACCACATCGCCGATCTGGGCATCGGGAGCGATGGCCCTGGCATCATCAAGTGATATCTCCAAAAGAGAGTCCATAACATCTTCGGCAGTCTCAACAACTTCCTTTTCTTCATAAACCCTGAAGTCACCGGTATCGCGATTTACCTCGGCGCGGATGTTCTTGATATTTTCTTTTCTGCCGTACATATTTCTGCATCCCGAAACAAGGGCATTCTCTATAGCCTCGAAGATCGATTCCTTGTCAATGCCTTTTTCCTTTGCAAGCAGATTAAGACTCTCAATAAGTTCGGTGTTCATTTTCTTTTTTTCCTTTTCCTTTCTTAATAAAAGATTGTTTTAAAAATCAAGTGCAAGTTTTATCTGTGCTATGTCGTCCCTGTTCCAGACAGTGACTCTTCCGGTCTCAGCATCTTTTATGGTGACCGCTTTTTCATCAAACGATTCAAGTATTCCCGCAATGGCCTTGGACTTCACACTGGAGCTTTCATCCTCACAGATCACCATGGACTTGTAAAAATGGATCTCGATCTCTTTTCCCAGAGATCTTTCCAAATGCCTGTCCTTGGTAAGAGTTCTTCCCAGTCCGGGACTTGAAACTTCAAGAATGTACTGGTCTTTTATAAAATCCTCTTCATCCAGCCTCTTTTCAAAAGCCCTGCTTACATTCTCGCAGTCATCTATCGTGACACCGCCGTCCTTGTCGATATAGGCTCTGAGATATCTCTCTCCGTCTTCAAGGACATATTCCACATCAAAAATGCTGACTCCAAGACTTTCGGTTACAGGAACAAGTATCTCTTCGGCCTTAGCAGCTATGTTTTCGGACTTTCCCATAATCGCCTCCCAACAAACAAGTAAGAGTGGCGCTTGGCCACTCTTACGATCAACTACATATGATAATTTATACCCTGAAGGGCTGTGTGTCAAGGATAAATCGCATTCACACCATTTCCCGTGCTTTATCACAAGCTGCGATCACCCTGTCACACCACTCATTAAATTCGGGGTCTAAAGTCTGACACTCCGGATGGGAAAGCACATAGTCAAGTGCGATCCTTACTCCCGTATCAAATCTGACATGTGTTGTCATGTCAGGAACAAGGCGTTTAATCTTACTGTTGTCGAATACAACGGATACTGATTTATCTCCAAGAAGGGATCCCGTAAAATCAAATCCGTACTTATCACCGGCTGCGCGCAGAAAATCAGTGGAGACATGATAAGCATTAAGCTTAACTGAAAGCGCATCAGCTATGGTCTCATATATCTGATCCCAGGTAAGGACTTCATCGGATGTGATCTGGAAAGCCTCACCTATGGCATGGCGGTTACCCATAAGTCCTGTATAGCCTATGGCAAAATCTCCGTTCCAGGTAAGAGTCCAGAGGCTGCTTCCGTCTCCCTGGATGATGACGGGCTTTCCTTCCATCATTCTTTTTATGACCTGGTAAAATCCCTTCTTTCCGTGAACTCCGAGAGGTACATTCCTCTCATCATATGTATGGCTGGGACGTACTATGGTAACGGGGAATCCTTCTTCCTTATACTTTTTCATAAGGAATTCCTCGCACGCTATCTTGTCCCTTGAATACTGCCAGTAAGGATTGGCAAGCGCAGTGCCTTCGGTAATGATATAATTCGACGCAGGCTTATGGTAAGCCGAAGCCGAGCTTATATATATGTACTGCTTTGTCCTGCCTTTAAAAAGTCTGTAATCTCTTTCAACCTGTGATACCGTAAATCCGATGAATTCACACACGCAGTCAAAAGTCAGATCTCCGAGTTTTTCGGATACCGCATCTTCGTCATTTATATCAGCGGTGACTGTATGAACTCCTTCAGGGATAACGTCACTCCTGTTTCCTCTGTTAAGAACCCATACTTCCCATACGGGATCCGATGCAAGTTTTTTGACTATTGCAGTGCTGATGGTTCCTGTTCCGCCGATAAAAAGCGCTCTTTTTTTCATATCCCGCTCCTTTCTTAAATGATATTGCGGATACATTATAAGTATACAGTTTGTGCCCAAAAGCAGTATCCTCATTTATTGTCATGGGACTTACTGTTTTTGTACTTCATTACTTAAAGGAGCTTTTCAACTTCATTTCTGACTTCATCCATATCCATGGTGGGCTCGAACCTTGCAACGACCCTGCCCTCACGGTCAATAAGAAACTTGGTGAAATTCCACTTGATATAAGCCTTATCACCGAATGCCTTGTTATTCATGTCAGTGAATTTCTTAAGAGCTCCTGCCTTAAGACCCTTGCCGAATCCTTCAAAAGGAATCTCCTTTGCAAGATACACAAACAAAGGATCTGCAGAGTCTCCGTTAACATCGATCTTGGCAAACTGAGGAAACTCCGTACCAAACTTCATGGTGCAGAATTCATGGATCTCATCCTCCGAACCGGGAGCCTGATTTGCAAACTGGTTGCAGGGAAAATCCAGGATCTCAAATCCCTTATCCCTGAAGTCCTTGTACATAGCTTCAAGCGGCTCATAATGAGGAGTAAATCCGCAGCCTGTTGCCGTGTTTACAATAAGAAGAACCTTGCCTTCGTAATCCTTAAGACTTACATTTTCTCCCTTTCTGTCCTTAACGGTGAAATCATATACGTTTGCCATAGTCCTTTCTCCTTTTCTTAAATATCAGTCATTGTTTTCCATGTGCGCAAGAGCTTTGTAGGTAAGAGCGTAAAGTGTTTTGAATTCATCCTCGGAAAGTCCGACGATCTTAGCCATCTTTGCGGGAATCCCGGACGCCTTTTCTCTGAGCTTTTCTCCGGAAGCCGTAAGCGAAAGGGTAAGAAGTCTTTCATCTTCAGCAGAGCGCTTTCTTTTGATATAGCCTGACTGCTCCAGCCTTTTAAGGACAGGGGTCAGAGTTCCGTAATCAAGATGCAGACACTCGGACAGCTCCTTTGAAGAAACCTCATCCTTCTCCCACATGACCATCATGGTTATGTACTGGGTGTATGTAAGGCCGAGTTCTTTGAGGAAGGGACCGTACTGTCTGACCAGTTCCTTGGAACATGCATACAGGGGAAAGCATACCTGGTTGCAGAGTTTAAGACTTTCGTATCCCGGATTTTTTTTCACTTTGGATCACCTCGTTTGCTTTTGCGCAATTTACTTGTGTGCAATTAATATAACAAAAAAGTATGCAGGGTGTCAAGAAAAAAGTTAATGTGTTTCATGCCGTGCGTCATTCGGAAAAACGCTTCCGTCAAAAACTATATAAAAATCATAACGCGCACCCTGAACTTATCCTGAGTGAAATCAATAACAATATCCCCTCCGTTTTCCTTTACTATTCTTTCTACATTTGAAAGACCGAGCCCATGTTTTCCGACAGCATCTTGCTTGGAGGATATATAATGTTTGTTATCGGTATATAAATGTCCTTTATAAGAATTCTCAATATCAATATACAGAACATTCCGTTCAACCTTTGTCAAAAGCTTCAGTGTTTTTTCATCGGATTTTTTAGATGCTTCAATTGCATTTTCAAGTAAATTCCCAAGGATTATATTGAGATGATATTTGTTAACATTCAGATCATGAGGTATTGTCATTTTTACATCAACAGAAGAAAGGGCTTCCCCCGCATCCTTTATCAGATAATTTACCAGACTGTCCACTTCATACCTCCCGGTCTGAGAGTATCTGACATCAGCTAAAACATCTTTTTTTATATCCGCAAGATAATGAATCAACTCATCGGTTTCACCGTGACTTATCAGGCTCTCCATTTCAATAATGTGATGTCTCAGATCATGTCGTATGCCTTCTATTCTCAATTCATTTTTTTCGATTCTTTCCAGTTCCTGCTTATAAATATTTATCTGTCTGTCGAAAGACTCCTTCTCAATTTTACTGATATGATTCAGGATGATGACATTATACAACTCGAAGGTAACAAAACTTGTGATAAGCGCACACATTCCGACAATAACAAAATAACGTCCCATCATTCCACTTTTCATCATACTCGCCAGAACCACAAGCATATTTATGGGAATAATGAGAAGAAATATCATATTTTTGTCAGCAGTCAACTCTCTCTTGTTTCTTTTCAAAACCGGTCTGAGGAGAACCTCACAGATCATCGCGAGAATAACGGTTCCTATATAGCTGACGGAATACACATCGACGTCATTATAAAAATACGAAAACAGGATAAATGACAAATAATCGCAGGCTCCGTTAATACATTCCACAAGAAATACCGCGATAATCTTTCTAAAAACAGAACCATCATAACAGATGAGCAGAATATACAAAAAGACAAGGCTGACTATAATATTAGCCACCGCAGAATGAAGATATTCACTTATCAGGTATGTAGATAAAAACCACAGAACGCCTGTGATAATCTTCAGATGGATACAAAATTTTTTTCTTTCGAACATATCATCAAAAAAGTGCCAGATTACGATCAAAAGAAAAAAATTGCAGAGCGCAGTAATAATATAACCGATCATATTCCCAGTCTTTTCATCATATAATCACGAACTTCATCCCTGTACTTCCGGCTTACCGGCAGGTTGCTCATTTCATACAAAACAACATGATCCGAGTGATATTCTCTGACTGCTCCGGAGTTTACAAGATATGATTTATGGATCCTTACAAAACCAGAGGACAGCTTTTCCGAAACATCGGACAACTTTCCGTAAAACTGCATTTCATCCACGCGCGTCACAAGTCTTATCTTCCTTCCGATACTTTCAAAATACATAATTTCCGATACAGGAATCCTGACGAGGGATTTAACGTTCGTGAATTCAAAAATTTCTTCCGACGTCGAAAGGATGGATAATCCCCTTTTTACTGCTGATCGAAGTCTGTCATTATCAATGGGTTTTACAAGAAAATCCAGCGGAGTGATACTAAACAGTTCCATTGCATACAGTGTCTTTGACGATATGAAAATTATCTGAGTCCTCATGTCGGAAGCGGTATTTCGAATGTATTCTCCGACACCCACACCATTGAGCTCATATAGTTCTATATCCAGCAGTACAAAGTCATATATCGATTTATTCTCAAGTGCCTTGATAAGCGACTCACCCGAATAAAAAATGTCAAAATTTGCCGCCAGACCCAGAGAAAAGAATATATTTTCAACCTGTCTCTCAAGTTCTTCACATGTTGAAATTTCATCATCACAGATTGCAATTCTATATTTATTATTGGATTTTATGCCTGATTCTTTCATATAATACATTCTCTGAAACGGAAAGTCCGCTGACAGTCATGGCAAGCAGCAAAGGTATCAATATCCCATTTGGTTTCGATGCCATTAGTCGGGCAACGAATAGTATGACTGTATAAAAAAACAGCAGCGTATAGACAATCTTCTTATATCTCTTCTTTTCCTCATAAAACAATCTTTTATTATCACTATCCTGGGGGGCAAATAAAAGATGAATAATGAAGCATACGAGCAATATAAACAGATATATAAAAAAACCAAATTCTACAGATTTTGAGTTATTGATAATTATTGCACAAACAACGATGATCAAAGATGAAAGAATTTCGCACTTCCATAGTTTATCAAAATGAAAGCCTCCGGCAAATATCCGGAGTGGGACAAAAAAAACCAGGAATAAAGATAATTCCTTTACACACCCAAAAAGCAATCCGATCAAAAGTGTTTCTAAGATATTAACGACAAACAATGCAACCTTTTTGTAACCGTATGCAGCAACTGAAATGTCATCATCGTCATATCCCTGATTCCGTAAAAACAATAATAGATAATTCATAATTCTCATAAGTCAGGTCATCTTAATAAATATAAATCATCATTAAAATAACAGTTATTAAGCCGAACGAGAGGAAAAAAATACCGATTACCCAATAACGAATATAAAAACCGTAACTGATAACTTTACTATGATTACTTTCTTTAACAAGAATCTTAAATCCTTTTCCTTTTTTTAACTGAAAAAAAGAAAAGCCTAAACAAACTAATTTTTTTTCTTCTCCATTTTCAATCACTGTGTATTCATACCACGTATTACGGCCGTGACGATTTCCCCAATATGATCCACGACTGGCACTGCAAATGCCATAACACTGATAATAAAACAATTTATAAAACATCGCTTGGAGAATGCAGACCCCACCAATTATAATAAACACTGATGACAATCCCATGCATTTACCCTTCTCTTATCCAACCGAGTATACAAGTTTTGAGGAAACAAATAATCTCAACGAGTCAATCTTCTCCTTCACTTTAAATGTCGAATGATTCACATTGTCAATAACATCCGACAATCCCGAAACAGAATCCACGATAAATGCAGTCCATCCATCACCCTTAACATATTTGTAATATTCCTGCTCCCCAAGCACTCGAATCTGGGCTATATTCGATAACCTATTATAAACTTTATCTAAAGCAGTATCAAAGGTCCAATAGTAATTATCGGAATATCTCCCAAATAATAATCAGTTTCAGTCAATCTTTGGTTACTATCAAAACAATACCGACAATGATACTAACAACGGAAAAAACAGTAACTCCGCCCATAAACAAGCCGGCCAAAACATTACATACAGCCACAGCCAAACAAATCAAAATGCAGTTATGTGCCGATTTTCCCTTTTTTTTCATTGCAATAATATTGAAAACAATCATTGTTATTCCAAGTATCAGCAAAACCAATGACAATACAGTCCACATTGTCTCAATTTTTTCCCTGTCAACACTTCCCGGAATTCTGATAAAGCCATTACTGGCAATTATGTATAAACACGTCAACACTCCATAAATCATATTTGTCAAACCGATTAATTTGTTTTTCATAGACATCGCTCCTTTTGATTATTTGCTTTTTTAATTTCACATCATTACCTATGTCGCCAGCGGTCAATACTGACCGCTTAAGCAAAAAACACTTCTAAATCAATTGTATATTGCAATACCTTACAATAATGATAGATGTAATATGTGGCAACGTAAGTGTAAAAACCCGTGACAAATCGTCTAAATACATATTTTGGCAATATGAAGGTTATTTATTACATTCAGTAAAACAAGTTTAAAAATATGACATAATACTGAAGTTGTAATAAAAAACTGTATACTTTAGGGAGGATTTTTTCATAAAAACAGAGCCCGTATCACGCAATCGTGTACGGGCTCTGTTTTTATTCATTGTCTGTGGCAGTGATCTGTAAATTACATCATTCCGCCCATTCCGCCGCCTGCGGGCATAGGAGGCTGGGGCTCCTTGATGGTTGAAACGACGCTCTCAGTGGTAAGAAGAGTTGAAGCAACGGATGTTGCATTCTGGAGTGCTGAACGGGTAACCTTTGCGGGATCGAGGATTCCGGCCTTTACCATATCAACATACTCTTCCTTAAGTGCATCAAAGCCGATGCCCTTCTTGGATTCACGAACTTTGTTAACGATAACGCTTCCGTCAAGTCCTGCATTTGTTGCGATCGTGTAAAGAGGAGCTTCAAGTGCCTTAAGAACAACTCTTGCACCTGTCTTCTCATCTCCGTCAAGAGTTTCAGCAAGCTCTGCAACCTTCTTGGATGCATGAATGTATGCTGATCCGCCGCCTGCGATGATTCCTTCTTCAACAGCTGCTCTGGTAGCTGCAAGAGCATCTTCCATACGAAGCTTAGCTTCCTTCATCTCAGTCTCGGTAGCAGCACCTACTCTGATGACAGCTACGCCACCGGCGAGCTTTGCAAGTCTCTCCTGGAGCTTTTCTCTGTCGAAATCGGAAGTGGTCTCTTCGATCTGCTTCTTGATCTGGCCGATACGGGCTTCGATGGCTGTCTTGTCGCCTTCACCGTCAACGATGATGGTGTTCTCCTTGGCAACCTTAACGGATTTAGCATGACCCATCATCTCAAGTGTAGCATCCTTAAGTTCAAGACCGAGTTCGGAAGAGATCACCTGGCCGCCTGTAAGGATCGCGATATCCTCGAGCATGGCCTTACGTCTGTCACCGTATCCGGGAGCCTTAACTGCTACTACATTGAACGTACCGCGGAGCTTGTTAACGATCAGAGTCGTAAGTGCTTCACCCTCTACATCCTCAGCGATGATCAGAAGTTTCTTGCCTGACTGAACAACCTGCTCAAGAAGAGGAAGGATCTCCTGGATATTCGAGATCTTCTTATCAGTGATCAGGATGAGGGGCTCATCAAGAGTTGCTTCCATCTTATCCATATCCGTAGCCATGTATGCCGAGATATAACCTCTGTCGAACTGCATACCTTCAACAAGATCGAGTTCGGTGAGCATTGTCTTGGACTCTTCGATAGTGATAACGCCGTCGTTGGAAACCTTTTCCATGGCGTCTGCGACCAGCTGGCCTACTTCATCATCACCTGCGGATATGGCAGCTACTCTTGCAATGTGATCCTTGCCGTTCACGGGTGGGCTCATTTTTTCGATGGCTTCAACTGCCGCCTCAGTAGCTTTCTTCATACCTTTACGAAGGATTATGGGGTTTGCACCAGCAGCAAGGTTCTTCATGCCTTCGGTAATCATGGCCTGTGCAAGAACTGTTGCTGTTGTGGTACCGTCACCGGCAACATCATTTGTCTTGGTAGCAACTTCCTTAACAAGCTGTGCTCCCATGTTTTCAAATGCATCGGGAAGCTCGATCTCTTTGGCGATGGTAACACCGTCGTTGGTGATGAGGGGAGCTCCGTA
>CAMPAP010000063.1 GCA_946631935.1 uncultured Lachnospiraceae bacterium
ATTGCCGGAGAAGGGAAAGAGCCTTCGGGTGTTAAGGTACCGTCTGCTTTCAGGATCGTCCTTATCATGATCCTGACAGGTCTTGTGCTTTTGATATGTCCCGTGAC
Source organism: uncultured Lachnospiraceae bacterium (assembly GCA_946631935.1). Taxonomy (GTDB): domain Bacteria; phylum Bacillota; class Clostridia; order Lachnospirales; family Lachnospiraceae; genus AC2028. The sequence continues at coordinate 108 of CAMPAP010000063.1, forward strand.
CGCCACAGCAATAAGGCTTGTAACGGGAGTGTATTACGATTCCCAGGATATCTGGAATATCATCCCTGTCATCCCCTTCGGAGCATTCATGTGCTCCATGCTTGTGGGGGAACTGAAGGAACGTAAGGATACTTTTTACAAAGGCACCGCACTTATAGTTTCCCTTATCCTTGCAGGTGCAGTACTTGTTTGCGGAAGCCTGGGGAAAACTTATAGCGGAAATGCTGTTTGCCCTGAGGATATCACGGCACCCGAAAAACAGATCGCTGAATTTGTCTGCGATAAGTATTCGGGCATGGAAAACAGCGTTGTTTTTGCATCTGATGAAATAACCGCCTATATCCATGTATATAGCGGAAAAACAGGCACCCTTTACGGACGGGATATGTGGGACGGAAGACTTACCAAGAACCGTTTCGGAACCTATACGGATGACGTCAGACAGCTCCATGATGACATGAGAAAGGTACTTGGCGGTGAAAACGAATTGGCAGCGGATCTTTGCCGCAGAGCTTTTGCCCACGGAGCAACCATATGTATCATGCCCGTTTCCTGCAGGGAATCGATAGATGAGGCCTTTACGGGAGGAGAGTATACCGTTGAAGAATTCGTAACTTCTTATGATACCGAATATCTGATAATTTTACGGGGGTAATGATTTGAAGAAGATAAGCGTGGTAATACCCGTATATAACATTGAAAAATACATTGCTGAGACCCTGGATTCCATCCTTGCCCAAAGCGAGGATGATCTGGAGATCGTTCTTGTGGATGATATGAGCATCGACGGCTCCGTTGGCGTTATCAAAAAATATAAAGAAGACCATCCTGACGTCCAGATCAGACTTATCACCCCCGGTAAAAAGCTTAAAGCATGCGGAGCAAGAAATCTTGGCGTTGAGGAAAGTCTGGGAAGATATATTGCATTCCTTGACGGAGATGACCTCTGGCAGCCTGAAAAACTGAAAAAACAGATGGCCCTCATGAATGAAAAAAAATGCGGTTTTTCCTTTACCGGGTACGAATATGCGGATGCGGATGCAAAACCCATGGGCAAGATAGTAAAGGTTCCTGAAACCATTTCCTACAGACAGGCCCTGAAAAACACAACGATCTTCACATCCACCGTTATCTTCGATACCCAGATCATTCCCAGGGACAAGATCGTCTTCCCCGATATCCTGTCGGAAGATACAGCCCTCTGGTTCAAGATCCTTAGGGAAGGCTACAGGGCATGCGGCCTTAATGAAAGCCTTACCCTCTACAGACGAACCGGAAACTCCCTTTCTTCGGATAAATCAGACGCTGCCCGCCGCATCTGGAACCTCTACCGCAAATCCGAACACCTCCCCGTCCTCTACAGCGCTTTTTGTTTCGTTTGTTGGGGATTCAACGCGGTGAAAAGGAGACTATGACATAAACCACGCATTGCGAAGATGAAAAATTATACTTGTATGATATTTTAGACATAAAAAAAGAAACGAGCAACCCGATTGAGCCCTAAGGCTGTACACGACAAAAACCCATTTCTTTTACATGGATATTACTATGGTAAGGAAAAAAAGTCAATCGGAAAAGTGTTGCACATCGCGACATTCGTCATTTTATGGTAAAATAAATAAGTTATGAACAAACCCCTTGTTTCCGTAATTGTACCTGTCTACAACGCTTCCGGATACCTTGAAAAATCTCTCGGAAGCCTCACTGCGCAGACCTATGAAAACCTCGAGATCATAGCGGTGGATGACGGCTCTTTGGACGATTCCTTCAGGATCCTTGAGAAAATGGCGGAAGAAGACAAAAGGATCCGTGTCTTTACCAAGGAAAACGGCGGCTCCTCATCTGCAAGAAATTCAGGACTTAAGGTTGCAACCGGCGAATACATCGGCTTCATGGACGCCGATGACTATATAGAAAAGGATATGTATGAAAATCTCGTAGGGGTTCTTGAGGAAAACTACTCTGCGGACGTATCTCAGATCCTTTCCTGTGAAGAGGATGAAAACGGGAAGAAAATAAAGGATTTCGGTGATGGCTTCGACAGCCGGGATCTTTTTTCCGGAAGGGAATACTTCAGGACCCTCCTTCTTCATACGGGAGACAGCTCCTTTTGCACAAAGCTTTTCAGGCGGAGCATCTTTGAGGGGTCCTATTTTTCCGAAGGAAGGCTCAACGAGGACTTTGAACTCCTTGTCAAAATGAGCGAAAAGTTCCGGAATCTGGCAGTTTGCAAAAAGCCCGGATATCACATAGTCCTTAGGAGTCAGAGCAACACAAGAGGAACTTACAGACAGTCCTTCTACGAAAATGTCATGGAAAATGCGGGTAAGATGCTTGTTCTTACCGCAAAAAAGTATCCTGAATTTAAAAAAGAAGCGGTTCATTTTTACCTGATACAGGCCATGTGGTTTCTGCTTCACATTCCGTCAGGTGAGATGAGAGCGGATAATGAATTGTATACATCCGTAATGAAGAATGTAAAAAAACTCAGAAGGTTCATTCTTACCGATCCGGACATGCCGCTGAAATATAAAAGAAATCTGCTTATTTTTGCCTTCCTCCCCGCAAAAGGCATTAAAAAAGCCCACGAGAAGATAAAAAGAAAAAAATGAGGGGCGCCTGGGGCAGGGATATTCTTAAGAAAGAAATAACAGTCATATGATTTTAACCGAAAAACAAAAGAAAAAAGCACAGATGCTTGAGAGTACAAAGCGTCTTATAAACCTGCTTCTGGTTCTTGGCTGTATTGCGCTTGAAGTTGGGATATTTGCCTACCACTGGATCTTCCATTTCCAGTATAACGTGGTTGAACCTTTGAGGCACTTCTGGTTCAAGGGTCATCTCTTGGAAATAGCCATATATGCCATCATTCTGCTCATGTTCTCAAACATGTACGGAGGAATGAGGCTTGGTTATCTTAAAAATTCCGAGATCGTTTTTTCACAGATGTTCGCAACATTTCTTGCGGAGATCCTTATTTACGGAGAGCTTTCCCTGATGGCTTTCCAGCTCTTTTTGCCACACTATTTTATCCAGATGATCTTAGAGCAGCTGGCTGTTGTCCTTATCTACATCCCCGTTGCCAACAAGGTCTACAGACATATTTTCCCGCCCAGGCGCTTGCTCCTTATATACGGATGGAAAAATCCCGATGATCTCAAGAATAAGTTCGAGACCAGAAAAGACAAATATATCATTGCGGACCGTATCAGCGCAGATGACGGATACGATGCCGTGGTGAAGAGGATAAATGACGATCTTTCCACCGGAAAATGTAATGCCGTTGTTATAGGCGACGTATCCGAGATGCAGAGAAAGCCCATCATAAAGTACTGCTACGGCAATTCCATTCGCTTTTACCTGCTTCCGAAGATAAATGATGTGATCCTTACGGGTGCCGAGGAGCTTCATGTTTTCGACTCCCCGATACTTCTTTCCAGGGAATATTCCCTTACCATTGAGGAGAGGGTGGTCAAGAGGGCAATAGACCTTATCTGCTCCATCATCCTTCTGATAGTTACATCTCCCTTTATGCTGATCACTGCCATCGCGGTAAAGGCTTATGATAAGGGCCCTGTTCTTTACAGGCAGACCCGTGTTACAAGAGGCGGCAGGGAATTTACCATTTACAAGTTCAGATCCATGAAGGTGGATGCGGAAAGTGACGGAGTAGCCCGCCTTTCCAGCAAGGGAGACGACAGAGTCACCCCTGTAGGAAAATTCATCAGAAAGTGCAGACTTGATGAGCTTCCCCAGCTTTACAATATCCTGATCGGAGATATGTCCTTTATCGGTCCAAGGCCCGAGCGTCCCGAGATCATAAAGCAGTACACCGAGATAATGCCCGAGTTTGAATTCAGGACCAAGGTCAAAGCGGGACTTGCGGGTTTTGCCCAGGTATACGGAAAATACAATACAACTCCCTATGACAAATTAAAACTTGATCTTATATATATAGAAAAATATTCGATCCTTCTGGATCTTAAACTTATGCTCCTTACCCTCAAAGTCCTTCTTTGGCCCGATTCTACCGAGGGTGTTGAAAAGGAGCAGATCACTGCACTTAAGAACGCAAATGTAAACCCGGATTCGAACGGTGAAAAACTGAAATAATGGAACTGGGGGGGCAGTTCCGCCGTTCCACTTCCCCTGCTCAAACTCAAAGATAATCTTATGAAAGTATTGTGGCTTTGCAATTTTATACTTCCGAAGGCGGCAGCGGATCTTGGCATTGAAGGGATCCCAAAGGAAGGCTGGGTCGAAGGGCTGATGGATGCCATGAAAGCATCGAATGCCATAAAAGCATCGGATGCCTTTGGCGGCATGACTCTTGGTGTTGCATTTCCTGTTTCTGAAGAGCATGACGGAAAAAGGGGAGAGCTTTTTGAAACTCCCGGGTTTAAGGCGTCTTATTACTGCTTTTATGAAGATATGCTCCATCCGGAAAAATATGACGCAGCCCTTGAGCAGAGGATGAACCGTATTCTTGATGAGTTCAGGCCCGATGTTGTGCACGTCTTTGGAACCGAATACCCCCACACCCTTGCAATGGCCCGTGCTGCCACAACAAGGGATGCGCATTACCACCCCGGAAGAGAAAGAATGCTCATAACATTTCAGGGTGTCTGCGCTGCCATAGCGGGAGATTATCTTTCTTCGCTCCCTGATAAGGTGGTATCTTCAAGAACATTCAGGGATCTTATCAGGAAGGATTCCATAAAAGACCAGCATGAAAAGTTCAGAAAAAGAGCTGTAAACGAGCTGGAAGCATTAAAGCTTTCAGGGCACATAGGAGGAAGGACCGCCTTTGATAAAAAATGGGCCGGAAGACTTGCTCCCGAGGCTTCCTATCATTATGCCGGGGAGGTCATGAGAGGGCTTTTCTATGAGCCTGTTCCTTCGGATGTTAAGCGTGACGAGAATGTGATATTTGTTGCAGGCGGCGATTATACCATCAAGGGTTTCCATTATCTTCTCGCAGCACTTAAGGATATAAGGTGGCCTGAGCTTAAGATAAGAGTTGCCGGTCAGGATCTTGTTGATAAACCGAAGTACAAGATCTGCGGATACGGAAAGTATCTGTCCGAAATGATAGAAAAATGCGGACTTGAAGGCAGGATAGAATTCCTGGGAAGGATCTCCGCGGAAAAGATGCGGGATGAGTATTTAAGATGCGGCATCTTTATATGCCCTTCAGCCGTGGAAAATTCTCCTAACAGCATAGTCGAAGCATCCATTATGGGAGCTCCTGTCATAGCATCAAGAGTGGGAGGCATTCCCGATATCATTGAGGATAAAAAAGAGTGCATTCTCTTTGACTGCAGCGCCAAAAAGCCCATAGAAGATAATGCTGCAAATCTTAAAAAAGCCATAGAGACTGTTAAAGGCGATTATAAAGAAGCTCTTGAAAGAGCAAAGAAAGCAAGAGAAAGAATGCTTAAAGACCATGATCCCGTTGCCGTGGCCGGGCAGATGCTGGGCATCTATGAAGTTATTAACAAATACGAGAAGTGATTAGCAGATACCCAAAAACAACAGATGCAAAATAATAATTAAAGGATCCGTGATTTACGGATCCTTTTTTTTATAACCTGAAGGTACTTCAATTTCCGGATATATTACCATTTCCCTGAAGATACAGTCCCGTACATTATCAATACCTCGCATACGCAACAAGCCTTTCATCCCTTCCGATCTCTTTAAATCCTGCTTCTGCGCACAGCTTATCTATCCTTCCACCGGCCGGAGCTGCAATATACCTGCACTGCACCTTATCCAGATTATCCGCGGTATATTCCATACAGCAGCTTATACCTGTTCCCGAAGGAAGAGCGTAGAGCATCTGGTAATCCGTAACCACGTCCTTATCATCAACTTTGTCACCGAATTCCCAGATTATCGCATTTTTGTATGACGGAACATCGGACTTGTCTATTTCGATCCCTTCTGCAAATGCTTTTTCCCAGTAATCGTATCTTGCGTCCTGAACCGTATCTCTTACGGGTATCCCGAAATCATAGAAATTTCCCCTGCAGTGGAAGATACCGAAATAAATCATCGCAAGACTCATCACTATGCCACAGAGGAGACCTCTTTTTTCATCAAGGATCATAAGAAGCGTTCCTGCCATTATGAAGGTGAGCAGGTGCTTGCTGCCTTCCGTAAGCTTGTACATGAGAAGGATGGCCATCAGAAGCGCAAAGCATGCAAAAAGCATATAAAGCCTTGAATAGAAGTACCACCTTATCTGTGTTATGCTTATGGCCTTTTCCTTTGCTTTCTTTTTAACTTCCCTTCCTTCGAAAATTGCCTGGACAGCCTGAACTGCCATCAGCAGTATGAAGAGGCAGAAAAAGATCCCCGCAGCCCTGTCGACATAAAAGGCATCTCTCATGAATTCGATGTATCCCATTCCCTTATAATACAGAGTCCCTATGAGATTATGGACACCTGCGGAAAATCCGTCAGTAAAAAATGTGGTGATGAAATCCGTGAAAAAGAAGGGCATCAGGTATTCGGCCGACAGATAGTGATTAAGTAAATAGTAGATAAAACCTGTGATAAGGAAGATTATGCCTGAGATAACAAACGAAAAGATCCCTGCCTTCTTTCCTTTTTTTGCAGAGAAAACAATGTTCATGATAAGTGCAAAGATAAGGAAAAGGATCAGATACGGTCTCATGAATGTCATCAGCATTGAGATGAAGATTGCGGTATAAAGGAAGCCCTTTTTTCCAAGCCTTATAAATCCCGTGATAAGTCCGAAATAAACGATCAGGTGCGCAAAGCATATGACCTCCGGCATGCCGGAAAAAATGTATCTTGCATTTAAGAAAAATGATAAAAACCAGATGCTCATAACGGCAGTCTGCTTTGGCGAAGGCTTAGTCAGGGCGCCGAAAGCAAGCATCGCAAGGATGTAGATAATAAGGTTATAGACAAATACAAGGTTAAGGGACCATCCAAAAAGGCTCCCTAAAAGCACCCAGGGCCATACAAGGACAGGGCTCCATGCCGCAAAGCTGAATGTCAGTGCGTGGCTTTCGTTAAAGCCGTAGTAGCCCAAGGGGTATCCATAGTCGATTATGGCCTCTACCTGTTTGAAATAAAAAAGCTCGTCATTCCACTCACTTGTAAGAAGTGAAGGAGCTGCCGGGCTTATTATGGTTCTTAAGAGTATGGATATGACGGGCAGGAGCCCGAGTATGAGAATGCATATAAGATTTACGGTCTTGGGGTTTTTGGACTTCATCTTACTTATCCAGATTCCAGCTTTCCCTGATGACATACTGGGGTGAATTGTTCATGCTGATATAGATCCTGCCGATGTACTCTCCGATAAGTCCCAGCATCAGAAGTATCATTCCGCCGAAAAAAACTATGGCACTCATGATTGCCGCATAACCCATCATTCCCGCATCGGGGAACATGAGCTTTCTTATGATGACATACAGTCCGTATAAAAGACCTAAGGTTGCGGAAACTGCACCCATTACGGTGGCGATCCTTAAGGGCTTTACGGAAAAAGCGGTAAAGCCGTTGAACCAGAGCCCCAGCAGCTTTTTAAGAGTATATCCGCTGACGCCTTCCATGCGGTCCCTGTGATCTATCTCAACATTTGTTATCTTTGATGTGGAGCGGAGAACAAGCCCTATGACATAAGGATAGGAGTTCTCGTATTTTATCATGTCATTTACAACAAATCTTTTTACGGCAAAATAGCTTGAGACATAAAGATCCGCGGGTTTTCCCAGCATGATCCTCAGCATTATGTCATTGACCCTGCTTCCGAAATTTCTGAAGCCCGAGTGCTTTTTGTGATCATACTTTGCATAGACTGCATCATAGCCCTCGTCAAGCTTATCAAGAAGTCTTACAACCTGCTCTGCGGGGGTCTGGCCGTCATCATCGAGGCATACACAAATATCTCCGTCGGCGTTTCTGAGTCCTGCCATGAGAGCTGCGTGCTGACCGAAATTTCTTGCAAAGGAGATACCCTTTATGAACTTGTTTTTTTCACAAAGCTCCCTGATGACACCAGCCGTATTGTCCGGAGATGAATCATTAACCAGGAAGATATTATAGCCGTATCTGTCCTGGATCTTTGACATGGTCTCTTTTATTTCATCCACAACGGAGCCGATGGTTTTTTCCGATCTGTAGCACGGGATGATGAAGCTGATCTTTTCCATTACTTTATTTCCTGTGTGGCTTTCATTAGCCTGTCATGAATTCTTGTGAGTCTGTATTCGAAATCCTTGCGGTCCTTGGAATCCACCGCTTTCAGGATCATTCCTGTAAAAAGTGAAAGAAGCCCTGCCATGAACACAAATCCGCAGGCTATAAGTGTGGGGAATCTGTCCACCTTGCCGGTTTCCGCATATGCCCCGATAACGGGCACCATAAACACGAGGCTTACAAGCATGAGCAAAAAGGCGATGATCCCGAAAAACTCCATGGGTCTGTAGTTTCTGTAAAGGGAATACATCTTGCGGATGACCTTGAATCCGTCGGGGAGAGTGTTTAATTTACTCTCGCTTCCCGCAGGTCTGTCCCTGTATTCCACAACAACATTGTCAACCTGGAGATTGTAATTGACCGCGTGGATGGACATCTCTGTCTCTATCTCGAATCCCTTTGAAAAAACGGGGAAGGTCTTGACGAAATCATAGCTCATGGCTCTGTAGCCGGTCATGATATCCCTGATATCCGCCCTGAAGAGCTTATTGATCCCCCATCTCATGAGAGAGTTTCCGAAATTGTGGAAGGGTCTCTTATTTTCCGTAAAATATGTGGAAGAAAGTCTGTCGCCGACTACCATATCCGAGTTTTTGTTAAGGACAAGATCGATCATCTCGGGAGCGCTCTCTAAGGGATAGGTATCGTCTCCGTCTATCATAAGATAGCACCTTGCGTCTATCTCCCTGAACATTCTTCTGATGACATTTCCTTTGCCCTGCTTGTATTCGTTGCGGACTATGGCACCGCATTCCTTTGCGATCTTCTCGGTATTGTCCGTAGAATTGTTGTTATATACGTAGATAACGGCATCGGGGATTGTTTTTTGGACGTCACCGATAACCTTGGCTATGGTCTGTTCTTCGTTATAACAGGGTATTAGTACAGCTACGTTATCCATTTTCTCTCCACAAAAAATAAGTTGAAATGCCCAAAACACTAAATATTATAACATATCCTCCCGGGTTTTTGGAAAGGCTTTTGTCTACATAATAAAAGCCTCATATGGTATAATTCCTAGAGATATTTATGAAAAGAACGGTTGAAAAATGGCTGGATCAAAAAAGAATCTTAAAGAAATAATTGCGGCTTTAAAAAAGCATCCCATAGTTTTGGCAGGGTGCGTGCTTCTTTCGGTACTTTTGCTTACCGGTATTATCATCTGTCTTTGGTTTTTCGTATTAAAACCCGGTAAAGGCGTTCTTTCCGATGCTTCCGTAAAAAATAAAGAGATCAAAACATTTGAAAAAGGAGCATATTATACTGTCCCCGAATCTCCGTCGGAAGGCTCTATCGTTGCTTATATGTATGATTCCGGAGTCAGCGACAGGCTCTTTACCGAATTTTTCGATACCGATTCCTATATGGCGCCAAAATGTATTTCTTCGGTGCGCATGTTTGCCGACTACCTTGAAGACCTTGATGAAGCCTTCGGAGATAACTATCCTCCTTATATACTCTTGGGTATCGATCCTTATGCGGCCTTTAAGCAGTCTTGTTCAAATAAAGAAACTTATCTGAAAAATCTTGAGTTCATCAGGGATTTTTGTGATGCCCATCCTTACTGCATGTTTCTTGTCCAGTATCCCGATGATGATGCATCCTTTTGGAATTCTTTGTCGGGAAAGGAACTTGAAGATGCAAGGCTTGCTTACATCACTCCGGTCCGTGAATTTTACGATCTTATTAACGTCCGCTTTATATATCACTCCGTTGAAGAGTGGGTGCTTTATCCGCAGTGCTTAAGAAGCGGCAGCGGTAAGAAACATCTCAGTACGGATGTTGCGGATGAACTTCTTGCTTCGGATATCATGTCCCTTGACTGTACGCTTAGGGTTGATACCGTAAATGATGTCATGGATGATGTGATAGAAAAGTCCTCAAAATACGAGGAGGTTTTCTCTTTATATGCAGATCTTAGCGATAAAAAGGTGGTCTTTTTCGGAGATTCCATATTCGGAAATTACAGGGAGGAGACCGCAATATCCACATTTTTTGCCGAGATGACCGGTGCAAAGGTATATAACCTGGGTCAGGGCGGATTGTCCGCTCATCAGGTCTGCAGCGCTTCAGATCCCATGGCTGTTGCCTTTGATTATTTTACAGGAAAAACTGATATTGGCCGTTTTGACGCCGAAGTCTCTGATTTTGTTTCATATCCTTCATACAGACTGGCAGCGTCCGACCTTGCGGGGACTGAAGGAAAGGACTGCATCATTTTTGTGGAACTTGGTTTGAATGATTACCTGGGATATGTTCCGGTTCCCGAATATGAAAAGTCCATGGAATATATTCTTGATACGCTTAAAAATGCATACCCCAAGGCTCAGATAGTAACCCTTGTGCCGGGATATGTCGGAAAATATGATTTCGGCTATTACATAATGGGAGAAGGCGGGTCGGTTCTTCCTGAGTACCGGGATGCTGCGTTAAGAGTATCTGAAAATGCAGGAGTTTCTTATATCAGCCTCACCGAAATCCCGGGATTTGAACAGGAAAACTGGGAAGATTACATCCTTTTGGACGGAATTCATTATAACGAAAGCGGAAGATACCGCATTGCCGGGTATCTTGCACAGTATTTTAAGGATCTGAAAGTATGACGGATCTGATCACGGATAATCAAAACGGCGAAAAACCAAGCCTTCGGAGCATTGTCTTAGGAGGCCTGGCTTTTCTTTTTTTCGCAGCGGGTCTTATCGTAAGCCTTGTCTTTTTACTCCATGCATCCTTAAAGCAGGATTCCTTTACACATGAGCTGGGCGATGCGATAAGTGACGATCCGGGTGATTATATTGAAGCCGGTTTTCTTGCGATGCGGTACGGGTCCGTGGACCTTTCGGGCATTGATGCTTCAAAGTGCGGTGAATATGAGATCATCATAAAATGCCCCGGTAAGACCTTTACCGCCCCCTTTATTCTTGAAGACACCACGGCTCCCGTTATAAGCCTTTTTAACAGGGATCTTTGCTTTGCGGCAGGGACCCGTCTTTCGCCATCCGACCTTGTCAGAAATGTAAAGGATGCCGATTCTGATGTTGATGTTTTTTTCGATAAAGACTCAAACGATCCGGATGCTCTTAAGTGTAAAAATACCGGCTCATACAGTGCCTGGCTAAAGGCTTCAGACTCATCAGGCAATGAGACGAGTGTCTGCATCCCGTATACCGTGGATCTTCCACCGGAATTCGAAAAAATGTGCGATCTATACATCGCGGCAGGAAGTACCCGGGATCTTTTAAAATATGTCAGGGCATATGACGAAACAGACGGGGATCTTTCAGACGAGATAACCATGTACCCTGCAGAGCCTGAACTTACGGAAGGAACTGAGACTGAGCTTAAATTTACCGTTACGGATTCCTTCGGTCTTAAAACCACTGAGACTGTAAACTTATATGTCAAAAGCCCGGAGGACCTCCAGAGCCTTATAGAAAAACGCACCATAACCCGTGAAAATGCCATTATCATCGGTGCGATAAATGAATATGACACGGGACTTTTTAATAACCGCAGCATAGAACAGACCCTGATCGATGTTATGCCCACTGTCGTGAGCATCAGGGTTGATGAAAAAAGCGGAAGCTCCACCACCGGATCCGGCTTTATCATCCAGATAACGGATACTGATATTTTTATTGTCACAAACCATCATGTCGTAAATTCAAACACAGAATGCGATATCTGCTTCTACACATCGGATCAGGTAAAGGGCAGGGTCATGGGGTATTCGGATTACTATGATGTGGCGGTGATAAAGGTAAGTCTTAAGGACCTTCCGGAAAAATTCAGTGATATCATTTCGACGGTACATATTGATATGACTTACTGGAATAAGATAAAGGACGGGGATAAAGTTGAACTCGGCCTTGAAAGGATGACCATGGATGGCACCATAGAGCATTACACCTACGGCCTTCTTGTCAGCAAACTCCGGGATGTGGAATTTTTCACTCCACTCCTTGAAACTGAGATGAACCTTAAACTGAAACTCGGCGATTCCGGTTCAGCTGTCTTCGACAAAAAAGGACGCCTTATCTGCATGGCCTTTGCCTACTCCATCTCCCCCGAACGAGACTGGGCAATCCCCCTGCCTGAGATCATAGAAGCGTACGAAGAGATATCAGGTAACGAATTATATGTGTACTAATTAACCAGTGGCGGGAGGGTTGTATTTATGCTTTGAGGACCCTCCGCAGCGTCGGTACTTAATGAGTGCGAACAACGAGAGCACGATTTTAGTACCGCTACGCAAACTTCGCGAAGCGAATGTTTTGGACACGGGCGAAAGCGCAGCCCTCAAAGCATAATACAACATAAACCGCCACGTGACTAAGTTAGAAAAATATGAGCTTTGTTCACCTTCACACCCACACCGAATATTCCCTCCTTGACGGCATGAACCGCGTCAAGGATTACGTTTCTCGAGTCAAAGAACTCGGCATGAACGCCGCTGCCATAACAGACCACGGCGTAATGTACGGTGTCATCGATTTTTATGACGAGTGTAAAAAACAGGGCATCAAACCCATAATCGGCTGCGAAGTCTACGTATCCCCCGGATCCAGATTCGACAAGACGGGCCGTGACGAAAAATACTATCACCTTATTCTCCTTGCCGAAAACAATACAGGCTATCGGAACCTTCTTAAGCTGGTAAGCCGCGGATTCAGCGAAGGATTCTATTACAGACCCAGAGTGGACAAAGAACTTCTGCGCATGTACCACGATGGGTTAATAGCATCAAGCGCCTGCCTCAAAGGCGAGGTGGCATCTCTAATCGTAAGCGGAAAAAATGAAGAAGCCTTAAAGAGCATCCTTGAATACAGGGAGATCTTCGGAGAGGACAATTTTTTCCTTGAACTCCAGGACCATTCCATTCCCCGGCAGAGACTTGTTAATACCGAACTTTTAAGCATCAGCCGCAAATACGGTATTCCTCTCATATGCACAAATGACTGCCATTATACATATTCGGAGGATTATCTGGCTCATGATGTGCTTCTCTGCCTTCAGACATCTGCCCGCCTTTCCGATGAAAACCGCATGAGATATATGCCGGGAGAATACTATGTGCGCTCCGAAGAGGAGATGAGAGAGCTTTTTAAATACGCACCCGATGCTCTTGAAAACACCCAGAAGATAGCAGACAGATGTAATGTGGAGATCGAGTTCGGTGTCACCAGGCTTCCGGATTATGATGTGCCGGAGGGGTATGATGAAGAAAGCTACATCAGGCATCTTTGCACGCTTGGGATGAATGAAAGATACGGTCTGGACCACGATGGCATCAGGGATTCATCAGGAAGGACCCTGGAAGAAAAGCTTGATTATGAACTTGGCGTCATAAAGGATATGGGCTTTATTCCCTACTTTCTCATCGTGTGGGATTTCATCAACCATGCAAGGCAGACCGGTATTGCGGTAGGCCCCGGAAGAGGAAGCGCCGCGGGAAGCCTTGTTTCCTACTGCCTTGGAATAACTGCCATTGACCCCGTAAAATACGACCTTGTTTTTGAAAGATTCTTAAATCCCGAGCGTATTTCCATGCCCGATATCGATGTGGATTTTCTGCCTGCAAGGCGTATGGAGATGTTTGATTATGTCTCGGAAAAATACGGTCATGAGAAAGTCGTACAGATAGTCACCTTCCTTACCTTCGGCGCAAAGGGCGTTGTCAGGGATGTTGCAAGGGTGATGGATCTTCCCTATGCATTCGGCGCAGGGATCTCTTCCATGATCCCGAATGAAAAGGACATAACTCTTACAGAAGCCCTTGAGCTTAATCCCGAACTGAAAAAAAGATATGATGCGGAGGAGGATGTCCGCAAAGTCATCGATATGTCCGTTCTTTTGGAAGGACTTCCCAGAAACTCCTCAACCCATCCCGCAGCCGTTGTCATATGCCGTGAAAATGCGGAGAATGTTGTTCCGCTTTCATCCGGCACCGGCGATAATCTCCAGTCCCAGTATACCAAGGACCCCCTTGAAAAACTCGGACTTCTCAAGATGGATTTCCTGGGGCTGAGAAACCTTACGGTCATTGAGGATTCCCTGGAGCTCATCCGCCGGCATAAGGGAATAAACATCGATTTTTCAAAAATGGATTTTGATGAGAGCAAAGTTTTTGAGTCTCTTTGGGAAGGAGAGACCGACGGTGTTTTCCAGCTTGAATCAAGGGGAATGCGCCAGTTCATGAAGGCTCTTCGCCCCGCAGATCTTGATGATGTCATAGCGGGCATTGCTCTTTTCAGGCCGGGTCCCATGAAGTCCATCGATTCATACATAAGGGGCAAGGAGGATCAAAAAACCGTAACATATCTTTGCCCGGGGCTTGAGCCCATCTTAAAGCAGACTAACGGATGCATCGTCTATCAGGAACAGGTAATGCAGATAGTAAGGGATCTTGCAGGCTATTCCATAGGCCGAAGCGATGTTGTCCGAAATGCCATGAGCAAGAAAAATGCCGCGAAGATGGAGCATGAAAGGGAGATCTTTATCTACGGCAATGACAGTGAGATAGAAGAGGAAAGAAAAAAAGGAACTCCCGAAGACAAACTTCCGGCATATGTTCCCGGCTGCATAAAAAACGGCATAAAAAAAGAAATTGCAGAGGAAATATACGAACGCCTGAGAGAATTTGCTAGTTACGGTTTCAACAAGGCACACGCTGTATGTTATGCATATCTTGCTTATGAGACCGCATGGCTCAAGTATCATTATCCAATAGAATTCATGTCGGCTCTTATGACGTCGGAGATCGGAGCTGCGCCCAAGCTATCAGCATATATAGTCGCCACAAGACAGATGGGGATACAGATCCTTCCCCCGGACATCAATAAAAGCGGTGCGGTGTTTGAGGAAGAAAACGGATGCATAAGATTTCCTCTTACAGCCATCAAAGGCATAGGTTTTCCCGTTGTCCATGCAATAGACGAAATGAGAAAAAAGGACGGCCCATTCAAGAGTTACTATGACTTTTTGAAAAGGGTATCCGGAAGCCCTGTGGGAAAGGGCGCAGTTGAATCCTTTATAAAGTCCGGCTGTCTTTCTTCCATTGCTCCAAACAGGAAGCAGTGTATAGAGACCTTTGAAAGCATACTCGAATCCTATGCGGATTCAAGAAGAGGACAGATAAAGGGTCAGATGTCCTTCTTTGATATCGATACCGGCGATGATGAAAAAGACGAGGGAATGGGGGACCTTCCCGATATGCCGGATTTTGACAATGAGACCAAGCTTTTTTACGAAAAGGAAGTCCTGGGGATATATGTCAGCGGACATCCCCTTGATGACTGGGTCCCTCTGATAAAAAAATATGCCACTGCGGATTCGTCTGTTTTTGCGGGAACTGATGCGGACGAACAGGAGGAGGGGGATCCGTCCGAAGATGCGGCATATGAAAGAAGCATTAAAAACGGTGAATTCATAACCGTCTGCGGCATCATCAAGGATCTGAAAAAAAGAGTCACCAAAAAAGGCGATATGATGGCAACTCTTGTTTTGGAGGATCTTTCGGGTGATATAGACGTGGTGGTCTTTCCCAAGTGCTATGAAAGGTACGAACAGATCTTAAAGGATGAAGAGAAAGTCTTTGTCAGGGGCAGGTTCGATGATACCGATGACAGGGGAGCTAAGATAAACGCTTCTGACATCGTGACTTTTGATGAGGCTTCATCCCCTTCTTTCAGGGGATTTTCAAGGAATGCGGGTGCCTTTCGTGCATATGGCAAAGGAGCTGCAGACAGGGCTTTCGGTGGCGGTCAGGGACATGATACGGTTTCTTCCAATGGTTCGGATACGGCATCCGGAGGCAGACTGCCGAATGCACCTGACGATAAAAAGAGCACCGCAAATATCGATCTTAATATCAAAAAACGTCCGGAGGCGACAAAGGACCAGGTTGCATCCGGTGGACTTTTTATCAGATTTGCGGATAAAAAAGCATATGAGGGCGGGGTTAAGCTTCTTACCGAGACCCTTTCCTCATACCCGGGAAGCGCGCCCTGCACTGTGTTTATTAGTTCCGACAAGGCTTTAAAGGTACTGGATATGCGTGTTGCCATATCCGATGACCTGCTTTCATCCCTGAGGGTGCTTTTCGGTTCGTCAAATGTTGCCGTAAAATGATAAATTTTTCATTGATTTAAGAAGACAAAGATTATAAAATAAGTTGGATGTATTTTGAGAAATTTGGGATTTTTTATATACCCGGAGGCACATATGGCTAAGGAAGTTAAAACGATCGGAGTTCTTACAAGCGGCGGCGACGCACCCGGAATGAATGCGGCGATCAGAAGCGTTGTAAGAGTTGCTCTTGCAAGAGGGCTTAAGGTAAAGGGAATCAGAAGAGGATATCTTGGTCTTTTGAACGAGGATATCTTTGATATGCAGTCACGCGATGTTTCGGATATCATCCAGAAGGGCGGTACCGTTCTTGGAACCGCAAGATGTCTGGAGTTTAAGCAGCCCGAGGTTCAGAAGCAGGGAGCTGATATCTGCCGTAAGCACGGTATCGACGGAATGGTAGTTATCGGAGGAGACGGATCCTACAGAGGAGCACAGGCTCTTTCAAGAAACGGTATTAATACCATCGGACTTCCCGGAACCATTGACCTTGATATTTCATGCACCGATTACACCATAGGCTTTGATACCGCGGTCAATACCGCAATGCAAGCTATAGATAAAGTAAAGGATACTTCTTCATCACATGAAAGATGCTCCATCATCGAGGTTATGGGACGTAATGCGGGATATATAGCACTTTGGTGCGGTATCGCAAACGGCGCAGAGGATATTCTTCTTCCCGAAAAATACGATTTTGATGAGCAGAAGATAATCAACAACATCATCCAGAACCGTAAGAAGGGTAAGAACCATCACCTTATCATCAATGCAGAGGGAATCGGACATTCAGCTTCCATGGCAAGAAGGATCGAAGCTGCTACAGGTATTGAGACGAGAGCCACGATCCTTGGATACATGCAGCGCGGCGGATCACCCACTGCCAAGGACAGATACTATGCTTCCATCATGGGCGCAAGAGCTGTCGATATTCTCATCGAAGGCAAGACCAACAGGATCGTCGGCTACAGAGGCGGAGAGTTTATCGATGTCGACATCGAAGAAGGTCTTGCAATGACCAAGGAGATCAACGAGTACGAATACGAGGTTTCAAAGCTTCTTTAAATGAAGTTAAAGGCTTTTTTGAAATCTTTGAAAATTTAAATTCCTTTTAACGGATAAGCGGGAATGGAAAGATCCATTCCCGTTTTTTGAAAAAATGCAGATTATCACATCACCATCAAATGAAAAGATAAAACAAGTCGCCCTGTATTCCAAGAAAGCTTCTTCAAGGAAAGATGACGGTGTATTTCTTGCTGAGGGTGTCAAGCTTGTAAGGGAGATTCCCTTTGGCCTTATCAGGGAGATCTATATATCGGAAAGCTGCCTGGAAAAAGAAAAAAACAGCCTTCCCAAAGGTTTTGACGATAAGATGGCAGTCCTTCCCGATCACGTTTTTGAAAAGATATCCACCATGAAATCTCCCCAGGGGATGCTTGCTGTGGTAAAGAACCTGTCATACGGGATAAAGGATATCACGGGAAAGGATCCTCTTATCCTGGTCCTTGAGGATATTCAGGATCCCGGAAATGTGGGGACGATATTCAGATCTGCCGAGGCAGCAGGCGTAACAGGCATCGTTTTGTCCGAAAACAGCGCAGATCCCTTAAGTCCCAAGGTTGTCCGCTCCACCATGGGTGCGATCTTCCGGATGCCTTTTGTGGTAAGCTCCGACATTCCGGCACTTGTAAGGAATTTTGAAAAAGAGGGCATTGTCTGCTATGCCGCGAGACTTGAAAACGGAAAACCTTATTATGAGTGTGATATGACATCCAAATGTGCTATCATAATAGGTAATGAAGGAAACGGTCTGTCCCCTGAGGTCAATAAGGCCGCATCCTGCGGTATCTATATTCCCATGAACGGAAAGACGGAGAGTCTAAATGCTGCGGTATCTGCTTCGATTCTTTCTTATGAAGCCGGAAGGCAGAGGAGGATCATATGACGGATGAATATAAAAAACTGTTGGAAATGGCGAAGGTTTTCAATATGCCAAAGCTTAGGATCTTTAAACTGATAATCCTGCCGGGTATCTTTGGCAGAAAATAAAACGGTGATCTGATATGACCATAGAAGTTGAGGAAGTAAGCTACAGCAGCAACGGAAAAAAGATCCTTAAGGATATCACCTGGGAGGTATCCTCTGATGATCTGTGGCTTCTTTCGGGCGAAACAGGAAGCGGAAAGACCGCTCTTTTGTCCATCATTATCGGGACCTTAAAGCCGGATTCCGGCAAGGTTCGTCTTCTTGGGGATTACAAATATTCCAGAGTCAATGCCGGCGTCTGTTTTCAGGATGACAGGCTTTTCAAAAAAATGACTGCAGCCGAAAATGTTGCGGTTGTCACCAAAGTATCAACCCCCGCCGTAGCTTCCGAGGATCTTATAAAGCTTATGGACGAGGATAAGATAAATATACCCGTTTCAGAGCTTTCACCCGTCGACAGACGCATTGTTTCCATAGTCCGGGCGTGCTTTGTCCCCTCGGATATACTGATCCTTGATGACCCTTTCAGAGGAATGGACGATGCTCTTCGCAGAAAGTCTTTTTCCTATATAAAAGAGGTTGCCGGTCATAAAGGCATCATAATTGCCCAGCGCACTCCCGATGGGCTTCCTCCTCTCCGTACCCTGAAGCTCAGCGTGTAAAAACCGGAAGCGGCTCCGCTTTTTGCTGTTTGAAATATGTGGGCGGTCCTGCTGTTTGCCCACATGCAGTTGACATAAAAAATGCCTTTTGTTATAGTAATGTGCACGTAACATTTCTGTAATATTTGGCATTTTTTTGATGAGAAAAAAACTTCTTTTCAATTTAACAGTTTTTCTTTTTGTGTTTGTCGTCCTCGGGCTGTCCGGGTCCGGCACTCTTGTTGTGAGTGCCAATCCCATGGCAGGTGCCAGGGGAGGTGCCTCCAGAGTTCTTAATTCTTCCAATGCATCCGAGGTGATCGATTCCACCATATCCGAGCTTGGCATCATCTTTCCCGATGAGATGGAGGGTGACAATCTTTTCATGGTGGACATCAGAAACTATGTTAATGTCAGGGAAGAAGCAACAGTTGATTCTTCCAAAATGGGTGTCATGTATAAGGACTGCGGAGGAGTACTTCTGGAAAAAGGAGATGAATGGTCAAAGATCCAGTCCGGCGAGCTTGTTGGTTGGGTAGAGAACCAGTATCTCTTATTCGGTGATGATGCGAAGGCCATGGCAGCAGATGTTGGAATGACCCTTGCAGTAGTAAATTCTTCATCCCTCAGGCTTCATTCCGATGCTTCATACGGAAGTGACATTCTTGCAATAGTTCCGCAAAATGAGATCATGGAAGTCGTAGACCGCACGGACAGTTCATGGGTCTATGTTGACTACGGTGATTACGACGGGTACGTTGACTCGGATTATGTCGATATCTCCTTTGAAGTGGATGCCGGAGAGACCATGGAGCAGATCAGGGCAAGAGAGGCTGCCGAAGCTGAGGCCAAGAGACATCAGAACTATGGTGCGTTTATGACGGATGCCGACGACCTGCTTCTTCTTGCGGCACTTATCCAGTGCGAATCCGGAGGAGAGCCTTACGAAGGTCAGGTTGCGGTAGGAGCCGTTGTCATGAACAGGGTTCGTTCCGCGGCATATCCCAATTCCATCCATGGTGTAATCTATGCTTCCGGTCAGTTCACACCTGCCATGAGCGGTAAGGTAAACCAGGTTTATAATTCCGGCAGGATAAAGGAAAGCTGTATTAACGCCGCCCAGGAAGCAATTAACGGAACTTCGAACATCGGTGCTTTCACCCATTTCAGGACCAACAACGGTGCCCATACGGGTATTGCCATCGGACACCATAGATTCTATTGATGTTTTTTTCTGTCACCCTGTTTCATATCGACTTCTCTTTCTTTATTACAGTCATGTGGTCTGTACC
>CAMPAP010000064.1 GCA_946631935.1 uncultured Lachnospiraceae bacterium
AGGGTTTTCAAACCTGAGTTCATCAACAGGATCGATGACATCGTGGTATTCAGTCAGCTCAGCGACCAAAACCTTAAAGATATCGTAGATCTTCTTGCATCCCAGCTTGCATCAAGGTGTAAGGAACAGATGGATATCGAGCTTAAACTTGCGCCTTCCGTCAAAAAGCATCTTATAGATAAATATGCGGATAAAAAAATGGGAGCAAGACCTTTAAAGCATGCCATCCAGAACGTGGTTGAGGATAAGCTTGCGGAGGAGATACTTAAGAAAAACGTTAAACCCGGAGACCGCGTCACATGTACCATGACCGGTGATCAGGTGGGTTTCAAGGTAAAAAGAACTGAAAAATAAATGTCGCAGGGCGACAGAAAGTGAGGCTGAAAATGTCTGAAATTCTTTATGCGGGTGAAAGCGGAAGACTTTCTTTCGGAGATCACACACTTAAGGAGAAAACTAAGGTTGAGGATTTTCCTTTCGGAGGGGATATGCTCAAAGTCAAGACTTATGCGGATATAACAAGATTTGAAAAGAACGGTCTCTTTGTTTATGAATCCGTTCCCGGAACATCGGTTTCCGATTTTAAGGAGACAGCTGATTCCATGGAATTTACCGTAAGCGGAAACGGTCCTGTTTCCATTACTCTTGGTCTTGCAGAGGATACCCTTTACAACATAACCGAGGACGGAAATGATTCAGGCGCCGTTAAAACAAATCTTGGCGGAAAGCTTTCCTTCTCTGTAGATCTTTCAGACGGACGCAAGGCAGCAGTCATCGTAAAGAAAGCGTAAGGAATGGCAAAGGCAAAACAGTCAAGTGTATATTTTTGCCAGTGCTGCGGATATGAATCGCCTAAATGGATGGGACAGTGCCCGGGGTGTAAGGAGTGGAACAGCTTCGTTGAAGAGCCTGTACAAAAAACTTCGGGTGCTTCATCCCGCATAGCATCTGCCGCAAAAGGCGGATCGGGACTTGTTTCTTCCGAAGTGACCCTGATAAATGACGTTAATGTCACTGAAGGAACAAGAGTGACATCAGGCATTGCTGAACTGGACAGAGTTCTTGGCGGAGGAGTGATGCAGGGGTCTCTGACTCTGATAGGAGGAGACCCGGGCATAGGTAAGTCGACCCTGCTTCTTCAGGTATGCAGAAATATGTCTGCCGCAGGACAAAACGTTCTGTATGTTTCCG
The DNA here is from genome assembly GCA_946631935.1 of uncultured Lachnospiraceae bacterium. Classification (GTDB taxonomy): domain Bacteria; phylum Bacillota; class Clostridia; order Lachnospirales; family Lachnospiraceae; genus AC2028. The sequence continues at coordinate 1,192 of CAMPAP010000064.1, forward strand.
GTGAGGAATCAAAGGCCCAGATCAGGATGAGGGCGGACCGTATCGGCGAATTTAAGGGAAGCATGAATCTGCTCTGCGAGACCAGTCTCGATATCATTGCAGATGTGATCAGAAATTCCAAGCCGGATATCTGTGTCATCGATTCGATACAGACCATGTATAACGAACAGGTAACTGCCGCTCCAGGTTCCGTTTCCCAGGTAAGAGAATCCACCCAGATCCTTATGCAGCTTTCCAAGGTTTTAGGTGTTTCCATCTTTATCGTGGGACATGTGACCAAGGAAGGTACGGTTGCGGGACCGAGGGTTCTTGAGCATATGGTTGACACGGTCCTTTATTTTGAAGGAGACAGGCATGCATCATACAGGGTCTTAAGAGGTGTCAAGAACCGTTTCGGTTCGACGGATGAGATCGGTGTTTTTGAGATGCGAAGCGAAGGCCTTGCAGAGGTGAGCAATCCTTCCGAATTTCTTTTGGACGGACGTCCTCTTGACGCATCGGGTTGTATCGTATCCTGCAGTATTGAAGGAACAAGGCCTATTCTCATAGAGATACAGTCCCTTGTCTGCAGATCGAATCTCGGTATACCAAGGCGCCAGGCTTCAGGCGTGGATTACAACAGAGTCAACCTCCTTATGGCCGTTCTGGAAAAAAGATGCGGCATGCACTTAGGTGACTGTGATGCATATGTTAATCTTACCGGAGGCATGAAGATAAACGAGCCCGCACTCGATCTTGCCATAGTACTTGCCATACTTTCATCATTTAAAAACAGCAGTATTTCACCAGGCGTAGTGGCATTCGGCGAGGTAGGGCTTTCGGGTGAAGTAAGAACTGTTTCCCATGTTGCGCAGAGAGTATCAGAAGCCGTGAGACTGGGTTTTAAGACGGTGATTGTTCCCGCCACCAATCTCAAAGAAGCTAAAAAGGCATCCGGTGATAAGGCCGAGATAATCGGAGTTGCCAATGTAAAAGAGGCATCTGACAGGATCATTTAACTTTTTCTTGCTATGTGCAGGTTCATGTTGTATAATGCATTAGTCGGTCTTAAGACCAAAGGGGAATAGTACAATGGTAGTGCGGCGGTCTCCAAAACCGTTGATGGGAGTTCGATCCTCTCTTCCCCTGCTTTAAAACCTCAAATCGCAAACGGCGGTTTGGGGTTTTTTTATGCCCTGTAACGCATGTAAAATGTGGAAAGCATAACGGATAATATGATATAACACGATGTTATACAATAAATTCCGGGCTAAAACGAGGCAGGGATGCCGAGCGCCGGAATTTATGATATAATCATGACGTTTGGGAGGCGGATATGAACAATATAGATCTTGTCAGAATGCTTGAACTTCCCGAGAGAGGCGATGAGAGAGGAAATCTTGTTATCGCCGAGGGAGGAACGGATATTCCTTTTGAGATAAAAAGGGTTTTTTACATTTACGGTTCGGACCCGGATGTGGTCAGAGGCTGTCATGCCAATCTGCGTACGGAGTTTGTGCTTATAAATGTTGCGGGATCCAGCAAGGTTAAGGTTTTGGACGGAGAAGGAAATGAGATTGTCTATTCTTTAAACCGCCCCAAGACAGGTATCTACCTTCCCAGCATGGTCTGGAAGGAAATGTATGATTTCAGTGATGATTCTGTTCTTCTTTGTCTTGCAAGTACTCACTATGATGAAACGGAATATGTCAGAGATCTTGAAGAATATAAGAAAATGGTTAAGGAGAGCAAGGTTTGAGCAGGATTTCGATAGTTGTACCTGTTTATTATAATTCGGACACTCTTAAGGATCTTTATGACGATATGAAAGCCAAGATCCTTGACCGCATCGGCGACTACGAGATCATATTTGTTGATGACGGGTCCGGGGATGATTCGTGGGTGATCATGAATGAGATCAGGGCACAGGATCCCAATGTAAGATGTGTTAAGCTCTCAAGGAATTTCGGAGAACACGCTGCCATTTTTGCAGGATTGTCTGTTTGCAGCGGGGACTGCGCTGTTACTAAGCAGGCGGATCTTCAGGAGGATTCTTCGCTTATCCTTAAAATGTATGATTCGTGGAAAAACGGCAACGAGATCGTACTTGCGGCAAGGCGTACGAGAAAGGATAATCCTTTATACGTTCTTTTTGCAAACATGTATTACGGCATGATCCGTAAGATGGTCAACAAGGATATGCCAACCGGAGGATGCGACTGCTATCTTGTTGGCCGTAAAGCCATAAACGAACTTATAAAGCTCAACGAGAAAAATTCATCCCTTACCCTTCAGGTAATGTGGCTCGGGTTTAAGACCGAGGTGATCTATTTTGACAGACTTGAGCGTGAAAAGGGCAAGGGAAGATGGACCATGTCCAAGAAGATCAAGCTCATTATGGATTCAATACTGAGTTTTTCGTACCAGCCCTTAAGACTTATGATGAAGATGGGATTTTTGTTTGATATTTTTGCCTTGATCATTTTCATCTCCGTGCTTGTTGAATATTTTACCGTGGGAACTCCCATTGCCGGATGGTCCTCGCTTATGTGCGTGGTACTCCTCGGATTTGGTATCATGATGTCCATGACAGGGCTTATCGGAGAATATATCTGGAGAGCTCTTGATGCATCCAGAAACAGGCCGCCGTTTATAATCGATGTGATCGAAGGTGACAGACCTTCAGACAGTAAATAAAGACCGGGAGATGAGGATGAGCGAAGATGAACAGGTAAAAAAAGCGATGGATACACTGCATGGCTTTGTCCTTGATCTTGGCGGAAGTGAAGATCTTTGGGATAAGATCCTGGCCTGTCCCGGCGTACTTAAGGAACTGGCTTATTTCCATGATACAGGTGATCTCTGGGGAGGATTTACTCCCGAAGGAATAACCATCTTTGATGCTGTGGCATGGCAGGTGGATCATTTCAAGGCATACATGGACCGGGAAGAAAACAACAGGTGGCACAGGGAAAGGCTTTTTCTTGAAAGTCTTGAGACCTTAGCAGACATCAGCAGGGGCGACAGGACGGTTCTTGCAAAGATCAAAGGCGAGGGCGGAGAGTCCGGCACCGACAGGGAAAACCCCTGATCTTTGAGTTACTTGACACTTACGTCATAATACTATTTTTTAAGGCGTAAAGATCAACTTTTTATCTGTACAAATCGCCAATTTATGTTATAATTACGGGGAATTGTGCCATGCGTGCATGGACTGAAAATTGACGGTCATGATCGATCAGGTTATGGCCGGACGGAAAAAAAGTATGCTGTTCGTTAAGAACGGCTATTTTATCGGTAAAGATCATGGGAAATCAGGCTGACTCATCCGAATATCTGCGGGCTCTCATGCAGGACTACAAAATGAAGATAAAGCCTCTTACGGCGTATCTTCCGTGGCTTCAGCAGGCTACCGAGAAGGCGTGCGTGAGCAATTATTCAGACAGGGGCATCGCTGACAACAGTATTTCTTTTCCCGTTTATTCTTCGGATTTTTTGAATTTCATCAAGGCCTGCAGCGTTTCCGGACTCATGGACCGGAATTATCCCTATGTGTATTCCAGAAAGGCGATCAAAAACCACGACGAAGAGAGAAGAGTGATAATCGGAGCTTCCTGGAAGGAGTGGGATGTTCTCTGCGGGATACTGAGTAAATATGTCCTTGGAGGACGTACCAAGTCCAGTCTTTGGGCAGAGGGGATCTCAGAACAGATTTTTTATCTTACCGTCAGCAAGATGCAGGAGATAACTGATTTTTGGGACGGCAATGTAAATAATAAATAAAGATACCTATGAGTTTCGGGAGATTTAACTATGGGCGATAAGTCAATTCAGAAAAAACAGTATATCATCGATGTTGCCACAACGGTTTTTGGCGAACTCGGTTATAAGAATGTGACCATGAAAGACATCGTTGATGCCTGTGATATTTCAAGGGGCGGCCTTTATCTTTATTATGAGAGCACTACCCAGCTCTTTATAGATGTGATGAAGTCCCAGGCTGCCGCAGGAAGTGATTTTACTTCACTTATCAGCGAGGATGCCACTGCCGCCGATATCCTCCTCCTTTTCCTTCAGGAAGAGAAGAAAGAGATATTCAGGAAAAAGAATAATCTGAACCGTGCATATTTTGAGTTCTATTTTGATCAGAAGCCTTCCAAGGCAGATAATGTATATAAAAAGAAATTCGACAACAATGTTAAGATGATCGGAAAGCTCATAGAGATCGGTATAGAGACAGGTGAGTTTACCTGCGATGATCCTCTTGCCGCAGCATACAACATCGTCTATCTTGTTGAGGGACTTAAGTCCACCGCACTTACTCTGGGACTGTCACCCGATTCATTTGACAGACAGATACTTTACATACTTCAGTCACTGGGGATAGAGGTTTCATGACGGGAATCTGAAATAAAAATATAAAAGGCTTCAGAAGGGGAATGATCTTTCTGAGGCCTTTTTTAGGAAAGAGGGATTAATGATATGAGCGTCAGAAGAGTTTATGTTGAAAAGAAAAAGCCGGTTGCGATGCAGGCCAAGCACTTAAGGCATGACATCAGGAATTTCCTGGGGATCAAGATCGATGATCTGAGAATGTTCATAAGATATGATTCCGAGAATATTTCGGATGATACATTTAAGATCGCGTGCAGGACTGTTTTTTCGGAGCCTCCTGTTGATGATCTTTATGAAGGAAGTCTTCCCGGGGATGTGGGAAAAAGAGTTTTTTCCGTTGAATTCCTTCCCGGACAATTTGACCAGAGAGCGGACTCTGCGGTTCAGTGTGTCAGATTCCTCAACGAGAACGAAGATCCCGTTATCAGGACAGCTGAGACATATGCCATCATCGGTGATATTACCGATGACGAATTCGACCGCATCAAAGGATATATCGTAAACCCTGTTGATTCAAGGATCGCTGACGAAAAGATCCCTGACACCCTGATAGTCAATTATCCCGAACCTGAGGATGTAAAGACCTTTGACGGATTTGTAAATGATTCCGAAGAAGACCTGAAAAAGCTTTATGACTCCCTTAACCTTGCAATGACCTTCAAGGATTTTCTTCACATCCAGAATTATTTCAAAAATGACGAGCACAGAGATCCCACTGTTACGGAGATAAGAGTTCTGGACACCTACTGGTCCGATCACTGCCGTCATACCACTTTCTCAACTGAGATCAAAAAAGTATCCTTTGATGACGGTGCGTATAAGGCTGCTTTTGAGAAGTCATTTGAAGAGTATGTAAAGACGAGAAAAGATCTTTTTGCAAACCGTCCCGAGAAGTTCTCATGTCTTATGGATCTTGGAACCATTGCCGCTAAAAGACTTAAAAAAGAAGGAAAGCTTGAGAATGAGGAAAAATCCGATGAGATAAATGCCTGCTCCATCGTCGTTCCCGTGGATGTGGATTACGGTGATCATAAAGAGACGGAAGAGTGGCTTGTTTTCTTCAAAAACGAAACACATAATCATCCTACCGAGATTGAGCCTTTCGGAGGCGCTGCAACATGTCTCGGAGGTGCAATAAGAGATCCTCTTTCAGGAAGAGGCTATGTATATCAGGCAATGCGTGTCACCGGTGCCGCAGATCCCACAAAGCCCGTATCGGAGACTCTTGCCGGTAAGCTTCCCCAGAAAAAACTGGTCCGCACGGCAGCCAGCGGATATTCTTCCTACGGAAACCAGATAGGCCTTGCAACGGGATATGTTAAGGAGATATATCATCCCGACTATGTTGCCAAGCGAATGGAGATAGGTGCTGTTATGGGTGCCGCTCCAAGAAAGCATGTTATAAGAGAAAATTCTCTTCCCGGAGATATCATAATACTCCTTGGAGGAAGAACAGGACGTGACGGTATCGGAGGAGCAACGGGTTCTTCAAAGGCTCATACCGCATCTTCAATAGATACCTGCGGTGCAGAAGTTCAGAAAGGAAATGCACCTACAGAAAGAAAGATCCAGAGACTTTTCAGACGTCCCGAAGTTACAAGCCTTATCAAGAAATGCAATGACTTTGGTGCAGGCGGAGTAAGCGTTGCCATCGGAGAACTTGCAGACGGACTTGTGGTTGATATGGACAAGGTTCCCAAAAAGTATGAGGGTCTTGACGGAACCGAGCTTGCCATCTCCGAATCCCAGGAGAGAATGGCAGTTGTCGTTTCACCGGATAAGGTTGATGAATTCTTAAAATATGCCGCAGAGGAAAACCTTGAGGCCACAGTTGTCGCTACGGTTACCAAAGAGCCCAGACTTGTTCTCAGATGGAGGGGCAGGGATGTTGTAAATATCTCAAGAGCATTCCTTGATACCAACGGTGCTCATCAGGAGACCGATGTTTCGGTTGATGCTCCTTCTGAAGATTCTTACTTCGACAAATATGCCATCGACAAGGTTGCTGCAGATGTTGATAAGAAAGATTACAAGGCAGCGCTTATTGACACTTTGTCAGATCTTAATGAGTGTTCACAGAAGGGCCTGGTTGAGATGTTTGACTCATCCATCGGCGCCGCAAGCGTAGTAATGCCTTATGGCGGAAAGCGCCAGCTCACCGAGACCCAGACCATGATCGCCAAGCTTCCTCTTCTGAAGGGCAAGACCGATACCGTTACAATGATGTCTTACGGATTTGATCCCTTCCTTTCAAGCTGGTCCCCTTATCATGGTGCAATCTATGCCGTTACGGAGTCCCTTGCCAAGATAGCGGCATCCGGAGGAGATGTAAAAAAGGTAAGACTTACCTTCCAGGAGTACTTCAGAAGAATGAACGAAAATCCCTCCAGATGGAGCCAGCCTTTTGCTGCACTTCTCGGATCATTTGATGCCCAGATCGGTTACGGACTTCCTTCCATAGGCGGTAAGGATTCCATGAGCGGAACCTTCGGAGACATAGATGTTCCTCCCACTCTCGTTTCCTTTGCTGTTGATATCTCAACCCTTAAGAATGTGGTAACTCCCGAACTTAAGAAAGCCGGAAATAAACTTGTATTCTTTGAGATTGAAAAAGATAAGGATGACAAGCCCGTATATGAGAAAGTCCTTAAGCTCTATGACCATATACACACTCTCATCGAAAAGAAAGCAATTGTAAGCGCTTATGCCACCGATTCAAAGGGTATCGCCGCTTCTGTTTGTAAGATGGGAATGGGCTGCGGTCTGGGAGCTAAGATTTCCGATGATGTAGCGGTAAGCAAAGTCTTCGGAAACTGCCTGGGAAGTATTATTGCCGAAGTGTCAATAGATAAGATATCGGAAATTGACGGTTCCTTCGGTACTGTTATCGGAGAAGTTACCGAGTCCGGTTTTGAATATGCCGGCACAAAGGTAAGCTATGATGAGATCGTTAAGGCATGGACCGGAACTTTGGAGAGTGTATTCCACTCTGTATCCACCGATGACAAGGATAAGGTCGAGGTTCCCGTATTTAATACATCCGAAATTTATGTCTGCAAAAATAAGGTTGCAAAACCCACAGTGTTTATTCCGGTATTCCCCGGAACAAACTGTGAATATGATTCAGCCAAGGCATTTGAAAAGGCAGGAGCCGTCGCTGACGTAAGAGTATTCAGAAATCAGACTGCGGAGGATATCAGGGAATCCGTTGAGGAATTCAAAAAGGCCATATCAGGAGCCCAGATGATCATGTTCCCCGGAGGATTCTCAGCCGGTGATGAGCCCGACGGTTCCGCAAAATTCTTTGCAACGGCATTCAGAAATGCATCCATTAAAGAGGCTGTTGAAGAGATGCTTGATATAAGAGACGGACTTGTACTCGGTATCTGTAACGGTTTCCAGGCTATCATCAAGCTTGGACTCGTATACATCGGAAAGATCACGGGTCAGGACGAGAATTCCCCCACTCTTACCTTCAATACCATCGGAAGACATATTTCCAAGATGGCTTACATAAAGGTTGTCTCCAATAAGAGCCCATGGCTTCAGGAGGCGGGTCTTGAAAATGTATATGCAAACCCCGCATCACACGGTGAAGGAAGATTCATTGCTCCTGACGATGTTCTTGATAAGCTCTTTAAGAACGGTCAGGTAGCTACGGTATACTGTGATCCCGAAGGTAATACTTCAATGGATGAGTACTATAACATTAACGGTTCCTTCAGATGCATCGAAGGTATCACATCTCCCGACGGAAGAGTATTCGGAAAGATGTGCCACTCGGAGCGTATCGGAGACGGAGTTGCCGTGAATATCTACGGTGAGCAGGATATGAAGATCTTCGAGTCAGGAGTCAGGTATTTTAAATAAGATCAAAAAAGGGCCGGCTTCAGAGCCGGCCCTGTACTTTCTCCGGTGATCATGGGAAACGAAAATTACGACAAGATAATGGAAAATATCATAGCAGGTTATGAAGGAAGGCAGATAAACGTGCTGCTTCATTCATGCTGTGCTCCATGCTCCAGCGCATGTATCGAAAGGCTTGCGGACAGATGCAGTGTAACGGTTTTTTATTATAATCCCAATATCGGAGAAACCGATGAATATCAAAAAAGAAAATCAGAACAGATAAGACTTATAGATACCTTTAACAAAGAAGAAAGATTCGCATTTAAGATAGGTATCATGGATGCGGATCATGATCCCGAAAGTTTTTATTCCATTGCAAAGGGGCTTGAAAAATGCCCTGAGAGAGGTGAAAGGTGTCATAAATGCTATGAACTGAGGATGAGGAAGACTGCCGAAAAAGCTCTTTTGTCCGGAGGATTTGATCTTTTTGCAACAACACTTACTCTTTCTCCTCTCAAAGACTCCGATGCCATTAACCGCATAGGTTTGATGCTGGAAAAGGAGACAGGTCAGAAATACCTTCCGTCCGATTTCAAAAAAAGAAACGGATATTTAAGATCCATCGAGCTTTCAAAGCAGTACGGTCTTTACAGGCAGAATTACTGCGGATGTGTTTATTCCAGAGTTCTTTGAAATTGCACCTCAGGGCGTATTTTTGTATAATCAGTATTGGTGTTTTTTACGTAAAGGGGTATTATGATCGGATTTAAGGATAACAATTGTCCTAATTGCGGTGCTTCCTTAAGGATCGACGGGAGAAGACGGATATGCGAATACTGCGGATATCAGGGAATGGCTCCCGAACCGGAGGTAAGCGATGATTTTTATAATCTCATAGTATTTAACGAAAGCATAGCTCCGGGTGACATCAAGATATCCATTCCTGAATGCGGCATCGGATACAGCGTCAGGGGCGGGGAGGCGGTTGCCAAAGACGTTCCTCCCGGAGTTCATGATGTGATGGTCACAAGCGATGGCATGACGGAATACCGCACTTTAAATGTTCCCGGTGACGGAAAAGCGGTTAAGATCTATGTCGCCAAAGGTCCCCTCGGACTTGCTGTCAGGGTCGATGAACCCGGCGTGGGCGGTCATTATATTCCCCGGGGAACTTCCTTCAATCAGCAGCGTACCATGCCAATACTGGCTCTTGTGTTCACTATCATTTTTCCTTTGGTAGGGCTTGTGTTTGCCATTGTTGATGCGGTTACTTCAAAAAAACAGGGTAGAAAATTAAACGGACTGACCGCTGCGGCATTTGTCATATTGGGCATACGGTTACTCTTATATATTGTTTTTTCCATAATCATGGTATTTTATACTATTTATCATTAAGGAGAAGTAATGAAATTTTTGCTTGATATATTGTCCGAAAAAACGGGAGAGGCTTTTGTGAAAGCCGGGTATGATGCGGAATGCGGAAGGGTCACTGTATCAAACAGGCCTGATCTTTGCGAGTATCAGTGCAGCGGGGCATTAGCCGGTGCAAAAAAATATCACAAGGCTCCCCTTCAGATCGCCGGGGATGCCCTCGAAAACCTTGACAGGGATATTTTTTCAAAGGCAGAAGTATGCCCTCCCGGATTCATCAATCTTGATCTTTCTCCCGCCTTTCTTGCATCATATGTAAATGAAATGACTGAATCCGATTGCTTCGGTTATGAGAAGGCTGCAAAGTCCGAGAAAGTCGTTGTGGACTACGGCGGAGCAAATGTTGCAAAGCCCCTTCATGTAGGCCATATCAGGTCTGCGGTTATCGGAGAGGCTGTTAAGAGAATGCTCCGCTTTGACGGACATGATGTTACGGGTGATGTACATCTTGGGGATTGGGGACTTCAGATGGGTCTTGTCATTGTGGGCCTTAAGGAAAGAAAACCCGATCTTCCCTATTTTGATCCGGATTATCAGGGTGAGTATCCTTCCGAGGCTCCCTTTACCATATCCGAACTTGAGCAGATCTATCCCGAAGCTTCTGCACGCTCAAAAACGGATGAGGATTTTAAAAAGCTTGCTCTTGAAGCGACCAACGATCTTCAGTCCGGAAGACGCGGGTACAGGGCTCTCTGGAATCACATAATGAATGTGAGCGTTGCGGATCTTAAGAAAAATTATGGTTCTCTCAATGTGGATTTCGATCTCTGGAAGGGCGAGAGTGATGTGAATGACATCATTCCGGTTATGGTTGAGGAACTTAAGCAGGGCGGTTATGCCCATGAAAGTGACGGAGCGCTGGTTGTTGATGTTAAGGAAGATACCGATACCAAGGAGATCCCTCCCTGCATGATCCTTAAATCAGACGGTGCCGCACTTTACGATACCACGGACCTTGCCACCATCAAGGACCGCATGGCAACCATAAATCCCGATTCCATAATATATGTGGTGGATAAAAGGCAGGGACTTCATTTTGAACAGGTCTTCAGAGCGGCAAGAAAGGCTCATATGGTCACGCCGGAAACAAAGCTTACATTCCTCGGCTTTGGCACCATGAACGGAAAGGACGGAAAACCCTTTAAGACACGTGACGGCGGAGTGTTAAGGCTTGAGACCCTTATCGCTGATACAAAAGAAGAGATGTATAAAAAGATCCGTGAAGGAAGGCCCGTAAGCGATGAGGAGGCAAGAAAGATCTCAGAGGTGGTTGCTGTTGCCGCACTTAAGTACGGTGACCTTACCAATCAGGCATCCAAGGATTATATTTTTGACCTCGATAAATTTACATCATTTGAAGGAAATACAGGTCCTTACATTCTCTATACCATCGTCAGGATCAAGAGCATAATGACGAGATATGAAAATGAGGGCGGAAAAGACCTATCCGGTGTTAAGATAATGCCCGCAGTGAACGAATCGGAGAAGGCACTTGCCATGGAACTTGCACGTTTTGCACCGGCTGTAAAGGGTGCATGTGCAGAGCTTGCTCCTCACAGGATCTGCGGATATATCTACGATCTTGCAAATGCATTTAACAGCTTCTATCACGAGACTCCCATTCTTTCCGAGGATGAAGACAGAAAAGCATCTCTTGTAAAGCTTCTGTCGCTTACCAGAGGCGTGCTGGAAACATGCATAGATATTCTCGGTTTTTCGGCGCCTGATAAGATGTGATGTATACCGTTACGGAAGGATAATGCAAAGGAATGTTTGCTGAAGCTTTATATCATCTGACCATCAGGCCGCTTGAAATACTGTTTGAAACTGTCTTTTTTATTCTTTTCAGGCTTACAGGCAAGCCTCTTTTTACCATTGTCGGACTCAGCATATTTGTGAATATCCTGGTCCTTCCTCTGTACAGACGCGCAGACAGGCTCCAGTCCGAGCAACGTAGTGCCGAGAAGCAGATGGAAAAGAGCCTGTCCCATATAAAAAAGACTTTTAAAGGCGATGAAAAAGTCATGATGACACAGGCTTATTACCGCATCAGCGGATATAAGCCTATTTTTGCATTAAAGGGAGCTTCATCCCTTCTTCTTCAGATTCCGTTTTTTATCGCGGCATACAGGTTTCTTTCGGGAGTGAGCGTTCTTGACGGGATGCCATCGCTTCTTGTCAGATCGTTTTCGGATCCCGCATCCTCTTTTTTCCTGATAAAAGATCTTGGTGCTCCGGATGGGGCATTATCCATTGGCGGCATCAGTATCAATGTTCTCCCCGTACTGATGACTCTCATCAATATCATTTCGGGAACAGTTTATTCCAGGGACCATCTTGTTAAGGAAAAAGTGCAACTTATTGTAACTGCGCTTGTTTTCCTGGTGCTTCTTTATAATTCACCTTCGGGACTTGTTCTTTACTGGACATTCAATAATATATTCTCGCTTTGCAAAAATGTGGTCCAGAAGGTAGCAGAAAGCAGGAAGGCAGGTGCAGAAATAAAGACCGGCGAAGGAATGAAGGCAGGTGACGTGCAGACTTCATCCGGACTTTTTTTCTCCTGCTCATTTTTTATGGCGTTGCTTACCGGTCTTTACATCCCTTCGAATCTTCTTGCATCATCAGCTACTGAGTTCATAAACCCTCTTAAGATATTTGACCCGTCACTTTATCTTGTATATTCCCTTTTTCTCGGAATGGGAGTTTTCGTTGTGTGGATGGGGATCTATTATCTTTTTTCCGATGATAAAAAAAGAAGGATCTTTTCTGCGGTGATGACGGCAGTGTGCGCATGCGCATTTGCAGATTATCTTCTTTCCGGACACGGACTGGGCAAGATCTCCGCAGAACTTAAATACGACAACCCTCCTGCATTTGCAACAAAGCTTATGGCATTAAACCTTCTGCTTATTGCAGTGCTGTCTTTTGCCTCTGTAATGACAGTTATAAAAAAGAGCGTATTTGCCCGAAGCATTGTGCTTACCGGGTGCGCAGCAATGATCTGCATTTCCTTTGTCAACGTGCATGGTATCAATTTGGAATATAAGGAGTATGAGAAGATATACTCATCTTCTGCCGATTACGACCTGATGCCCGAGATCACGCTTTCAAGGACCGGTAAAAATGTTGTTGTCATCATGCTGGACAGAAGTCTTGGTGCTGCCATGATGTATGAACTTAATGAAAGACCGGATCTTGCGAATTCCTTTGACGGCTTTACTTATTATCATGACACCATATCCTTCGGGTCGCAGACGAACCTTGCAATGCCTGCCGTGTTCGGAGGATATGAATATATGCCTCATGAACTGAATAAAAGAGCTTCGGAGTCCCTTGAAGAAAAAACGAATGAGGCATTAAAGGTTCTTCCTGTTCTTTTCCTTAATAACGGCTACGGCGTAACCGTCATGGATCCTCCCTATGCGGGATATCAGGAAACGCCGGATCTTAGCATATTTGATGATTATCCGGATATAAAGAAATACATCTCGAACAATAAGCTTAATTCCGGGTCTGAGGAAATGAGCATGCTTTCTTTTAAAAGAAAAAAGAGAAACATGTTTTACTATGCGTTTATGAAGACCGTGCCATTACCTCTTCAGGGAGTGCTATATGATGACGGAAACTATAACATGGGTCAGACTAAGGCGACCGGCTTTACGGAAGGTGGGGACGAGTCACTTTACGATGAGGAGCTGGGCATGTATGTTCAGCGCACTGATGATCTGATCCATGCAGAGGGTGTGAGCTCTTCTTTTATGGGATGGTATTCCGTACTTGAGAATCTTTCAGGAATAACGAACATAAAAGATGAAGATAAAGGCCAATTTCTTATGATGTACAATGCGGCCTCACATGAATCCACGCTTCTTCAGATGCCTGATTATACTCCGGCAGCCGTGATTGACAATTCCCTTTATTATTCCGATGATAACTACGTTATCGGAGGCGCCCAGATGCATCTTGATACCGAAAGAAACAGGGGCGCATATCATGCAAATATGGCAAGCCTTCTTCGCCTGGGTGAATGGTTCGATTACCTGCGAAGTGAAGGCGTATATGACAATACCAGAATAATCATCGTATCCGACCACGGCGACGATCTTCACATGTTCTGGGGCTTTGCATACGGTGAGGAAAAACTTCCCTGCGAAAGGTTTCTTCCTCTTTTCATGGTCAAGGATTTTGATTCACACGGTTTTAACATTTCCACGGACTTTATGACAAATGCGGACACCTGCGTCATGGCCGCATCCGGAGGCGTGGTAGGTGAGGCCGTAAACCCCTTTACCGGGAAAAAACTGGACGGTCATGAGAAGGATGAGGAGACACTTTGGATCACCGCTTCAAACGACTGGAGCATCAAGATAAATAACGGAAATACCTTCCTTCCAGCAGACTGGTATACGGTAAGCGGAAGCCCCTATGACGTGAATTCATGGGAATATCTGGGACATGAATAATTTTTAAAAATAAGTGTTGACAAGGCACCCCTTTATGTGTAAAATAGCCTTTGTCGGCAAAAAGCTGACATTAAATGGAATCTTAGCTCAGCTGGGAGAGCATCTGCCTTACAAGCAGAGGGTCATAGGTTCGAGCTCTATAGGTTCCATTTAGTGGCGAGGTAGCTCAGCTGGCTAGAGCACGCGGTTCATACCCGCGGTGTCGAGGGTTCGAGCCCCCCTCTCGCTATTCTAGCGAGATTAGATCTCGCTATTTTATTTAAGGAGAAAATATGGATGCACATGTAAAAATGTTACTTGATGA
>CAMPAP010000065.1 GCA_946631935.1 uncultured Lachnospiraceae bacterium
CGAAGAGCCCACTTGTTGCAGTCGAAGCCCATTACGATGACGTCTTTGTCTACGCCGTGGGAGATGCCGTGGTCGTCAAGAGCTGCAACAGCACCCTTTGCCATACCGTCGTTCTCGGCATAGATGATGTTGAAGGGCTCGCCGCTGTTGATAACGGACTCGGTGATGGCCTTTGCTTCTGCCTCATCCCAGGATGCGGTCTGCTCGACTACCAGGTTCCACTTCTCATCCTCTTCCACCTTCTCATCGAGCGGATCGCTGCGGCCGATCTGAGCATCACTGCCCATCACGCCCTGGATGTGGATGATGTTGTACTCGTCAAGTTCCAAATCTTCCAGCCATGCGACAGCGGTCTCGCCTTCCTGGCGCATATCGGAAACAACTGCTGCGGTGTAAAGTTCTTCGTCACAGTCGATCATACGGTCGAAGAGATAAACCTTGATACCTGCTTCCTGTGCCTTCTTAAGAACTTCGTCCCAGCCGGTGGTCTCTGCTGCAGAGATGAGAAGATAATCAACACCTTCGGTGATGAATCCCTGAGCTGCCTGGAGCTGCTCGTCATTCTTGATGCTGTATGCGGTCTTAAGGTCATATCCGTTTGCAGCGGAGAAAACATTCTCCATGTCCTTTACGTTAGCTTCACGATATCCGGACTCTGAAGGAGGGTTGTTGATAACACCAACCTTGATGGGTCCGTCTGCTGCTCCGCCTGAAGCCCCACCTGAAGCACCGCCTGAAGTGCCGCAGCCTGCTACTGAGAGTACTGTCGTTGCAGCAACTGCCAGAGCAAGTATTTTCTTACCAAACTTGTTCATAATTATAAACCTCCCTAATCTGTGATCAACATTACCTTACCGTTTCCGGCAATGTTAATATAACAACTCGGGAGGTTCCTTTTATACGGAATTTCTTTTGAATATATTTCAAAAATTTCTTTTTTTCATATTTTTTTTGGATTTTTTATTTTTGAATTGTGTTTTTTTATCGAAAACAGATCTAATACTGCCTTTCTTCAAGGATCTCCCCGGTAAGAAGTGTTATCTCGTAATCACTGTCCGAAAGCTTTATGCTGCTTACGGTCTCATCGGCAGAAAAAGCCTTTTCCTCCACATAAGTGTACTTTGGAAATTCTTCGCCGCTGTCAACCGATTTTATAAGATCTCTTATGGTCTCGCCCTGAAGCGGATTGCATTCTACATCAAGCGCTATCTTCTTTTCAAGCACCTTGGTAAGTCCCGCATGAGTCGCATCGAAGGATATTATCAGTATCTCACCTTTGGTGATATCGGTACCGGCCTTTCTTCCGGATTTTTCGATGGCATCTATGGTACCAAGCGCCTCATTATCATTTTCGCAATATACCACGTTCACTTCCGGGTACCTTCTTAACAGATCCGTCATTACCTCTTCGGCTTTAGACTGTGCATAATCCGCCGGAACGCTGGCTAAGATGTTCCAGCCGTATTCATAAGAAGCACTTTCAAGCCCTGATGTCCTTCCGATCTGGGCTGTGGCCCCTAACGTACCCTGAATGTCCACTATATTTATATCCTCGGGCCGGATATGTTTTCTGTCGGCATATGCTTTAAGCCAAAGGCATGCTATCTCACTTTCCCTGGCAAAATCCGATCCGACCCAGGCCTTATAGAGGCTGTCATCTTTGACATCAACCTTACGGTCTACTATTATGACCGGGATCCCGGCTTCACCGGCTTCTCCAAGCACCGTGTCCCATCCCGTCTCAGTAACAGGCGCAAGCACGATATAATCAACTTCCTGCTGGATGAACTTTCTAATTGCAAGTATCTGTTTATCCTGCTTTTGCTGTGCATCATCAAATATAAGATCTATGCCGTTATACCGGGAAAGACTGTTTTTTATGGATTCCGTATTGGCGACTCTCCAGTCAGACTCCGCGCCGACCTGTGAAAAGCCCACCGTCAGGTAATCAACATCATAATAGACAACTCCCGGTTTTTCTTCCTTTTGGCATGCGGAAAGAAAAAGCATGCCAAATGAAAAAACGCAGGCAAGCACATATGCCGTGATCTTTTTTATTCGCTTTTTATTATCAGTCATGTTCATTGATCCCGTAATTTGCCGGTATCCTTACCGTTACCGTTGTACCTTCTCCAAATATGCTTTCGACGCTCATTCCGTATTCTTCGCCGTACAGCATTTCAATCCTTTTTTCAACATTTGCCATTCCGTACCCGCCTTCTTTTTCACGGGTCACGCGTCCTGATATAAGACCGCGAAGATTCTCAAGTTCAGCCTCATTCATGCCCCTGCCGTTATCCTGAACGGTAAAGGTGATATCTTCTCCTTTCTTTGTACCCGAAACCTTTATGAGGCCCTTGCCTCTTTTGTTTTTTATTCCGTGATAAAGGGCATTTTCCACAATGGGCTGAAGAGTAAGCTTCTGTATATGGTACTCTAAGATATCTTCGTCAAAATCCAGCTCATAATCAAGGATATCCTGATATCTGTATCTCTGGATCTCAAGATAGCTCTTGATATGATTACGTTCATTTTCGATGGATATCTCACTCTTTCCCTTACTGAGAGATATGCGGAAAAAGCTGGATAATTCCTGAACTATCTGTATGGCCTTATGGTTTTCTCCCGCCTCGGTCATCCACACTATGGCATCGAGAGTATTGTATAAAAAGTGGGGATTGATCTGTTCCTGTAAAAGTCTGAGCTCCGCATCCTTGGCGTTTTCCTGCTCACGGTGGATATCATCGATAAGCGTCTTCATTTCCCTGACCATGCTGTTAAAACTTTCGGCAAGGATCTCCATCTCATCATTGCTTCCCGGATGATATTCAATGGAAAAATCTCCCCCGGCAAAACGCTGAGTCATATCCACAAGCTCCGTGACGGGAGTCGTGATCCTTTTTGCTATGGCCCTTGAATGAATATATATTGCAGCAACAAATATTATCAGAAGGATGATGAGTATCCTCAGGGTCAAAAGCAGACTGGATGAAACCTCCTGTCTGAGCCTCTCCATATTGGTACCTTCATCATATATGTACTGCTGGATATCTGTCTGGATAAGCGAAGTAAGAACACGGATGTTCATGTCGAGCATCTCCATGTTCTCATCATAATGTCCGCCTTCTTCGACATTTATCAGGATATCATCAACACGTTCGTCAAGGATTCCAAACAGCTTGATCAAAGCGTCAAGATCCGCAATGACATTCTGCTCGCCTGCTTTTTCCCTGAGGCCGATAAAATGCTGCCTGGCATCATTTATCTGGGCCTTGGGATCGTCACCTTCAAGTTTTTCCTCGGAATTGGTCCAGTTGGCGGAACCGATGATGATCCTGTACATGGTTTCATCAAGTTTGTCCTTGAAGTCCATGCTGTATTCGTTTACGCCGGTGATATTGCGCACAAGACGGTCATACTGCTGGTAGTATACGTACATACGGGCGATCGAAACACTGAAAAGAATAATAAAAGGAACAATGCACGCCCAGATATATTTAATTAGTTTTGTCTGGATCCTGCTGACTTTCTTTTTATTATGATTCATTCTTCGACTTTCTGTATTCCTTGGGAGACATTCCCTGGGTCTTCTTGAAGATGTAACTGAAATAATGAGGGTCATGGTATCCCACCTCAAAACCCACATCGGATGTCTTCATGGGAGTTGAGACCAGAAGATCCCTGGCCTTTTCCATGCGAACCCCGGTAAGATAATCTATGAAAGTCTGACCGGTCTCTTTTCTGAAGATCGCACTGAAATGATTGGAACTTACGTTGACATGCGCCGAGACGGTCTGCAGCGACATATCCTCATTCTGATAATTTTCAAGGATAAACTGCTGTGCTCTTGTGATGATCTCGGAATACTTCTGGTTTGAAAGAGTATTCCTGTACTCTATTATCTTTTTTAGAAGTTTTTTCAGATATTCTCTTGCCGTATCGGATGATGAATTGTACTTTACGGGATCCGACAGTTCTCCCAGGATATCCGCCGACTCATCCCTTGAAACTCCGACGCTCTCAAGAAGTGCCACCGAACACAGAAGGGACTCCACAAGCACATACTGTCTGAGGATCATGGACTCCATGGAATCGGGTCCCATGCTGACAAAATATTCCTCGACAAAGTCTTCGATCTCGGAAAGCGATCCCTGTCTGAGAAAATTATAAAAACTCAGACGGGACACGGTTCCGGCATCGATATTTTTTATGTCTATATCCGTTATGGGGTCAGCGCCCGCCCCGGCAGTTTCCGACTTGGTTATCTTCTGCAGTGTACTTTCTTCTTCGCCATCCGTGCGGAAAACAAAGCTTCCGCCCAGCATGTATCTTTCGGCAAATTTTTTTCCAGCATCGGAATAGGATGTGTTAACATCCCTGATCCTCTCCACCGCTTTACCAACGGAGATAAAATAGATCATCTCGGGATATCCGGAAAGATACTCCTCTATGGAGCGGATCCTGTCATCAATATTTTGGCGGATCTCACTCAGTGAATCGGATTTTTCAAGAAAGCAGAGTACGTCTCCCACCTGATCATACAGGTATACATCCGAGTTCTGAGTATATTTTTCCCGTATCTGCTTATATATCTCTTCCTTTACCGAGGAATATGTATCTATGGCAGAGGACATATCCTGCTTCGGAAAGACCTGCATCAGTACAACCGCATAAAACGCCGCAGTGATATCTATTCCCAGCTCTCTTCCGTTTTGCACGGAATCAGACACGGACAGTTTTCCGTCAATGATGTCATGCAAAAATTTCTGTTGCTCAAGGATCCTGATCTCTTCCCTGTCCTTCAGATACTTCTGACGCACCTCATCTTCCAGGCGTCTGCTTCTGATGTTCTCCGCGATCTCCTTAAGCTTTCCCATAAGGCTTTCACCTGAAACAGGCTTGAGTATATATTCTTCCACTCCGATGCTGATGGCTTCCCTGGCATAATTGAAGTCATCATAACCGCTGAGGACCACGATCCTGATATCGGGAAGTTCTTTTTTTACCAGTCTTGAAAGTTCAAGGCCATCCATAAAGGGCATCCTTATATCCGTGATGAGGATGTCGGGTTTTTCTTTTATTATCTTGGGAAACGCAACTTCTCCGTCCCCTGCTTCCCCCACAAGTACAAATCCGTCGCTTTCCCAGTCGACGGATTTTTTTATACCTTCCCTGATGGCATATTCATCTTCAACCAAAAATACTTTGATCATTATGTCCGCTGTACCTTTTCAGTTCTGTCCGTAATATGCGTTTGCGCCGTGCTTGCGGAAGAAATGCTTGTCCCTGATACAATCCGGGGCAGACTTTACATCGGGATTGATGAGTTCGGTCTTAAGAGCCATCTTCGCAACCTCTTCAAGGACCACCGCATTGTGAACAGCTTCAGCCGCATCCTTTCCCCAGGTAAAAGGTCCGTGATTGGTACACAGAACACCGGGGGTATACATGGGATCAAGTCCCTTTGAGTCAAAGGTTTCTATGATAACAAGCCCGGTGTTTTTTTCATACTCCCCGTTTATCTCCTCGGGAGTAAGGCTTCTTGCACAGGGGATCTCTCCGTAAAAATAATCCGCATGAGTCGTTCCGTACAAAGGAATGCTGCGTCCCGCCTGGGCCCAGGATGTGGCTTCCGGAGAATGGGTATGTACCACGCCTCCTATTTTTTCATACCTTTTGTAAAGCTCAAGATGCGTAGGCGTGTCCGAGGAGGGCTTATATCTGCCCTCGATCTTATTGCCCTCAAGATCCATTACCACCATATCATCAGGAGTCATGGATTCATAATCAACACCGCTGGGCTTTATGACAAAATATCCGCTTGCCCTGTCTATCGCACTTACATTTCCCCATGTATAGGTTACAAGTTTTCTTCTGGGGAGTTCCATATTCGCTTCATATACGAGTTTTTTTAATTCTTCAAGCATTCCTTTTTCTCCGATAATCAATCTTTCAATATTTTAAACTTTCAATGAACCGACTGCCGCTTTTTCGAGGGGAAGGGTATTTTTGAACACCTTCATGAATTCATTAAATCCGTTTATCTCTTCTTCGGTAGCACTAACAGTGGTTCCCTCCTGACCGGCAAAGATCTCGTTATTCAGGAAATCTGCCAGTGACATATCCCCTGCTTTTTCAAGGTAAAGAGCAAGGATCGCCATCCCCCAGGCGCCTCCCTCTCCTGCGGTCTTCATTACCGTAACAGGGCCTCCCGTTGCAGCGCTCATGATCCTCTGGCCCACTTCCTCCGTCTTGAAATATCCGCCGTGTCCGTAGAGCTTGTCCACCTTGATATCTTCTTCGTTAAAAAGAATATCCATTCCGTACTTCAGCGTACTTACCGCAGAGTAAAGATGAAGTCTCATAAAGTTTGCAAGGGAAAAATCCGCATTGACATTTCTTGCAAATACAGGCCTTCCTTCATCAAATCCGGTAACAGGCTCACCGGAAAAATAATTGAATCCCGCAAGTCCGCCGCAATCCGGGGCACCTTTTAACGCAACCTTGAACAGGTTGGTATAAAGCGCATCCATTGAGACTTCCTGGCCCATAAGTTCCGAATACTCTTTGAAGATATTGACCCATGCATTAATGTCTGAAGTACAGTTGTTACAATGTACCATGGCAACATCATCACCCACGGGTGTGGTGACAACATCTATCTCTTCGTGCACTCCCTTAAGTGCGTGCTCCATTACTATCATGGCAAAAATACTGGTTCCGGCAGACACATTACCGGTGCGTACTGCAACAGAGTTGGTTGCGACCATTCCGGTTCCCGCATCTCCTTCAGGAGGGCAAAGAGGGATTCCCGCTTCGAGCATTCCGCTTCTGTCAAGCTTTGCAGCGCCTTCGGGAGTGAGAGTTCCTGCTTTTTCTCCGGCCTTAAGGACTTTGGGAAGAATCTCCGTTATCTTCCATGTGTAATCTCCTGCAAGCTTATCGAATTTTTCAAGATATTCTTTATTGTAATCACAAGTCTTACTGTCAATGGGGAACATACCGGATGCATCGCCGATGCCCAGTACCTTCTCTCCCGTCAGCTGCCAGTGAATGTATCCCGCAAGCGTCGTAAAGAATGTGATGTTTCCCACATGCTCTTCTTTGTTCAGCATAGCCTGATACAAATGGGATATACTCCATCTCTGAGGGATGTTAAAACCGAATTCTTTGGTGAGCTTCGATGCCGCTTCTTCCGTAATGGTATTTCTCCATGTCCTGAAGGGAACAAGAAGCTCGTTATTTTTATCAAAAGCCATGTATCCGTGCATCATGGCACTGAACCCGATGGCTCCGAGTTTTTTTATCCCGGTACCGTACTCTTTTTTTACATTAGCTGCCAGATCTGAGTATGCATCAGCAAGTCCGTCCCAGATCATATCCAGGCTGTATGTCCACACACCGTTCTCATATCTGTTTTCCCAGGCATGTCCTCCCTGGGCTATGGGTGCTCCGCTCTCATCCACCAGCACCGCCTTGATCCTTGTGGAACCGAACTCGATCCCAAGAACCGCTTTCCCTGACTCTATAACTTCCTTTGTACCCATTTTTGTTCCTCGCTTTTCCCTTAATAAACCACTCTGTTCCTGCCGCCCTGTTTTCCGAGATAGAGCTTTTCATCCGCTTCCTTGATGGTCGACTCGGAATTCCTGTTAAAAGAATACTCGGCAAGACCGAAAGTCATGGTAACATTTATCCTCTCATCTCCAACAAGTATCACAGAATTTTCGATCGCTTCCCTGAGTCTTTCCACGGCGATATATGCATTATCCCCATTGCTGTCGGGAAATACCATGAGAAATTCCTCTCCTCCCCATCTGGCAAGGAAAGTCCCGTCCCTGCTGGTTTCCCTCATTACCCGGGCAAGGTATTTTAAAACCTCGTCCCCCGCATCGTGTCCGTAAGTGTCATTTACTTTTTTGAAAAAATCGATGTCGCCTATGGCGATGCTGATGGGCTGACCATCATTTGATTCTTCGACTGCCTTAAGATATTCATCGGCCCTTCTCCTGTTGAAAAGACCGGTAAGCTTATCGGTATTGGCTTCTCTCAGGAGTTTGTCATTATACTTCATCAGCTTGTTCTCGGCTTCGTTTTCCTTTCTGCTGAACATATAGGAAATGAATATTATCTCAAGGAAAACGGCGCTGATATTCGCTATCTGTATCAGTTTGTCCTGAATAACCTCAGTTACGACAACGGATTTTATTCCGCCGAATATGCCGATGGTAGCTATCCTTATGACAAGGACCAGTCCCGCATTGATAAACTTTAAAACCGCCCTGTTGTATGAAGCGAAAAAGCACAGCATCAGGATGATGATGTAGTAATTCTGCATTCCGGCGCTCCAGCCGTAAACAGGGATCATACATACGGTCCACGCAAAAGTATATGACATGAACAGCAGGCTGGAGACCTTGGTCCTTAACCTGTAGGTTGTGAAGAAAAGAACAACATTTGCGGAAAAAAGTAAAAAGTACCTGAACGGATACATCATTACGGCAGAAGGTCCCGCAACAATCGTATCAGCGCAAAATGCAAGGAAAGAAATGAGATAAAGGATCCTCAGAACGACGATGACTGTCTTGTTTTCATTCTCAAATGATGTATCTTTTGTTATAAAGTCACTTATCCACATTTTGTGTCTCCCAACAAAAATACTACATCGTATATGATACAACTTTTATGATGCGAATTAAAGAAAATGCAGGCAGTTATTTTTCATAAAAATGCCCTTGGATTTTTTCATAAGTTGATAAAAAAAGGCATAAATGGTATATTTTTAAGGTTGTATATCTGAAGATACATCCGGGCTTTAAAGCCCGGACCCCACGATCCACGGAGGCATTATATGACTTCATCCGAAAAGATGAGAAGATATCTCAGAAAAAAAAGAAAGAAAAGGATAATCAGGCTGAGCCTTGTGCTTTCGGCCCTGCTTCTTATACTTATCCTCGTTTATGCATTATTGGTAAGACCGGCTCTTAAAGATGATGCTGCCGTTGCAGATACCGCGACAGAAGTTACAGAACCGGAGGCAGAGCTCGGCGAAGTCATTCCCGAGCCTGAGCCTGAGCCCGAACCCGAGCCTTTTGAGGAATTCGACATCCACGTTATGATGGTGGGTGATGACCTGCTCCATATGGGACTTGTGAACCAGGGCATACAGGCTGACGGAACCAGGAATTACGACTTTCTGTTCAAAGACATCCTCGAATTCATAGATAAAGCAGACATTGCGATCATCAATCAGGAAACTCCCATCGGAGGCAATGACAGAGGCTTTTCCGGTTATCCTGCATTCAACTCTCCCACGGAAGTTGCTGATGCCATTAACAAAGCCGGATTTGACGTCGTGCTGGCGGCAACGAACCATGCTTATGACCAGGGACTTAACGGGCTGATCTATTTTCACGACTATTTCCGCAATAATTATCCCGAGATAAGCATCGTCGGAATCCACGGCTCTCCCAACGAAGATTCAAAATATCTTCACCCGGATTCCTACTGGATCGACAAGTACGGCATCGACCCCAACGATCATCCGTATTTTGATATGTACGACGGCTTTGACGAGATAGACTCTACAAATACGGCGGCTTTTGTCATAAGAGAAGTAAACGGAGTAAAGATCTCCATTCTCAACTATACCTACTCCCACAACTGGGCTACCTGGGCAAACGGCCTTGACGGTTATCTCAACAGACTATGCTACTACGATCCTTCAACAAGGGAGCTGGATTTTGATACCATTAATCCCGAAGTTTTGGAGGATATAAAGCTTGCAAGAAAGCTTACAGACATTGTAATTGTATGCCCCCACTGGGGATATGAATATTCATTCGAGCCCTGCGCTTATCAGAAGGACTTTGCAAGACAGATGATAGATGCCGGAGCCGATGTGATAATCGGAGCCCATCCCCATATCGTTGAACCCGTGGAACTCATCACAACGGATCAGGGCAATAAAGGTCTGTGCTATTACTCACTTGGAAACTTCGCACACTGCCAGGTTCCGAACTACACCAGTTTTGAAGGAATGGCCTGGGTGACCATCCATGTGGACGAAAACGGCGCATCGGTTGATCTCGACTCATCAGGAGCACTTCCCATGGTGGAGTACCAGACATGGGGTCCTCTTACGATACGCGGTGTATACGCACTTGAAGACTTCACCCCTGAAATGGCATCAAACCACGCAAGCAACTTCAGAGGCGGAGGCGCAATGAACCTGGATACTCTGAGCCAGTGGGACAGCAATCTCTTCGGAGGATGGTCTCTTAAAAAAGCAGACATTCTTGGCGAAGGTTCATCTGAAGATACTTACCAGGGATGACAATGCACCAGCGCAGGCAAATGTCTCCCCGGTGCAGGCAGGCAATTGACGGATATGTCCCACAACTTCGCGATATGACACGGAAAAAAATAAGCCCCCTGTGAGGGCTTATTTTTATTTCTCTAAGATCATTTCTCCAGGTAATCGATCGCTGCCTGGAGCTGATTGTCGCTTCCGTCTTCAAGGTAGGCTTCATAATCAAGCTCCACCTCAATATCAGGTTCAATGCCGACCTCATTTATCGCAGCACCGCTGGGAGTGTAGTACTCATTGGTGGTGAATTTTATTCCGGAACCGTCACTCATGTAATAAAAGTTTTGGACCAGACCCTTGCCGTAAGTCCTGGTTCCCAGGGTAACAGCCATCCCGTTATCCCTGAGCGCACCCGTAAGTATCTCAGAAGCACTTGCGGTATATCCGTCCGTCAGGATGACGATCCTTCCCTTAAACTCTCTGGATCCGTCGCATTCATACTCCTTGACCTTTCCGCCGGCATTCTCTATGGTCACTATCTTGCCCTTACACATGATCTGTTTTGCGACCTCGATGGTAACCCTTAAAAGTCCTCCGGTATTTCCCCTGAGATCAAGTATCATATCCTCCATGCCCTGTCCTTTAAGTGTGGCAAGAGCTTCGGCAAACTGATCAATGGTGACATCATCAAAATCTTTTATGTAGATATATCCTATCTTGTCAGTCGACATTTCATAAGAAACATCTATCTTCTTAAGCTTGTCTCTTTTTACGGAAATCTCAAGCTCTTCACCATCTCTTAATACAGTAAGGACAACCGTCGTTCCCAGGTCTCCCCTTATCATCTGGGCAACCTCATATCTGTCATACCCCTTGGTGGACTTGCCGTCCACATGGGTTATGATGTCACCCGCAAGAAGTCCCGCTTTTTCCGCAGGGCTGTTCTCATAGGTACCCGATATAAAGCTGTTGCCGTCAGGATCGCTCTGTATAAAAGCACCTATTCCGTAAAAGGTTCCGTCATAGTCCCTTACAAGAGCCTGCATTTCTTCAGCATCGTAATAATAAGCATATTTATCGCCGGTCCCCTTAAGAAGGCCGCTCAACATGCCTTTTTTAAGATCCTCTTCATTTGTTTCATAAAGCGAATACTGGTCAAGATATGCCTTGATGGTCTCCGCCTTGGATGTGACCTCGGCGTCCACAAGGCCTCCTCCGGCCGACAGATATATGACTTTTTTCAGGCACAAAATGATGACAAGTACCGCAAAAGCAAGAAGCATAGTCAGCATTCCAAGCAAAAAACCCGGAAGAAAAAATGACTTCTTTTTTGAAAATGCACCCTCTTTATCACCTGCAGATGCATCATTTACCGTTTCATTAGTACTTTTTATCTCTTCTGTATTGCTATTTTCTTCCATTTTTATCTTCTTTTATTTACCCAGATAAGGCCAGGGTGATGTATATTGTCCGTTCAGTCTTACGCCAAAGTGGAGATGGTTTCCGGTGGAGATTCCGGTGGATCCCACGGCTCCTATGGTCTGTCCCATAACAACCTTCTCCCCCTTTGATACGTAAAGTGATGAACAGTGCTCGTAGACACTGTATAACCCGTCACCGTGATCGATCATTATATAGTTGCCCATAGCTGCGGAATATGATGCCGCTGCCACTTCTCCGTCATACGCCGCATAAATATCGGTTCCGAAGTTTGCCGCAAAATCTATTCCCTTGTGGAAAGTGCTGGCACCTCTTGTTGGTGCATTTCTGTATCCGTAATCCGATGAAACATACTTGTATGAAGCAAGAGGGAAAAGGAACTTACCGCCGTCATACTTAAGATTATTGGCATTTGCAAGTCTTTTTCTTTCTTCCTCTATTGCCTTGGTAAGAGCTTCTATCTCCGCATCCTGGGCGGCTATCTGGGCCTGATAGGCATCAATGTCTGCCTGGGTTGCATTTATCTGCAGCTGATAGTTATTGATCTCACTGTTTTTCTCTTCTATCAGAAGTTCCTGATTGACCTCTTCCTGTTCTGCCGCAGCCTTGGCTTCGTCAAGTATTTCCTTCTGAAGATCCAACTGCTGTTTGCAAAGTGAGATATATTCCACATTTGCCTTGTACTCTTCCCAAAGACTTCTGTCGTACTGGACCACTTTTTCAATATAGTCGGCGCTGTTGAGCAGATCCCTGATGCTTCTTGATGTCAGGAGCATATCGATCATGGACTTGTCTCCCTGCTCATACATAAGCCTCATCCGCACGATCATGGCATCATGCTGGACAGCCTCTGTCTCCTCTGCAGCTGCAAGTTCGGTCTCTGTCTGGAAGATCTCGTTTTCCTTGGCGATTATCTGCTCATTGAGATCTGCGATATTGCCCTGGATTTGCAAAAGCTCAGCATCAAGTTCCGTGACATACGCGTTAAGGTCCGCCTTAAGAGACTGGAGCTTGTTCTGGCTTGCTGTCAGATTGGTAACCTTGCTGGAAAGTTCCGCCTTGGCAGCATTTGCAGCCTCGATCTCTTTCTGCTTCTGTGCGATGAGAGCGTTGGTATATGTCACTGCCTGAACCGGTCTTTCCTGCCTTATATAGAAACCTGTGGCAAGGACCGCGGCAAGAAACGCAGCCAATATTCTTTTTGAAAGATTTCGTTTTTTTCCGGATCTCATTTTCAGGCTTTAAGATATTTTCTAACGGTAAAGTAACTTCCGATAAGTCCCATTCCGACTCCGATAATGATCGAAACCGGAGCGAGAACATTGAACACCTCTTGAAGAGTAAGGAAACTCAGCATGGAACTGAGCATTTCAAATCTGGTGGTGATCATGTTGAGCACATAATCATACAGATAATAAACAAGATACAAAGGTATCAGTGCACCTATAAGTCCTATCAGCATTCCCTCAAGGACAAAGGGCGCCCTTACAAAAAAGTCCGTGGCACCGATGTACTTCATGATGCCTATCTCCTCGGACCTTACGGAAATACCTACCCGCACGGTGTTGCTTATAAGGAATATGCTGACCGCAAGAAGTATTACGATAATGGCGGCAGATACATATACAAGCATCATATTGAATCCGGACAAAGTCGACGCAGTAGCTTCGGAATATCTGACAAGTCTTACCTCCGGCTTGGACTGAAGCCATTCAACAAGCTGGTCCTGAAGACTGACATTCTGAAGGAATACTTCATAGTTGTGCTCGCCCTTCAGCGGATTCTCCGGGAAGCCTTCCATATAGTCCTCTCCGAAATAGCTGGGACCAAACGTTGCCCATATCTCCTCATCGGAATGATAGACCACGTCTCTTACTTCAGGCCTTTGGAGGATCTCCTGCCCGATGGCGTCAATGGTCTCATCCGTTACTTCCTCATTGAAAAATACCGTAACGGAAACGCCTTCCTCGATGTTGTAGAGAATATGCTGCATATTCGCCACTATGCTGTAAAACATGTTAAGAAGGAAAAGACATGCGCCGATGGTGGCAATGGACGCAAGGGAGTACCATCCGTTTTTGAACATATTACGGATGCCCTGCCAGAATGTGTACAGAAAGGTTCTAATCTTCATTTACATATACCCCTTCCTGCTCATCGCTTATTATCTCGCCAAGTTTCATGGCCACAACTCTCTTTTTCATGGAGTTGACTATCGTAGGACTGTGGGTAACGACCACAACGGTTGTTCCCTGTTCGTTTATTTCCGAAAGAAGATCCATGATATCCCATGCATTGTTGGGGTCAAGGTTTCCTGTGGGCTCATCCGCAAGAAGTATTGACGGCTTGTTTACCAGGGCTCTTGCAAGAGCAACTCTCTGCTGCTCACCTCCGGAAAGCTTCCGGACATTTGCCTTGTATTTTCCGGCAAGTCCCACCATGGATAAAATGCTGGGAACGTTACGCCTCATCTCACGTGTCGGAACCTCTATGATACGCTGCGCAAAAGCAACATTCTCATAAACATTTCTGTCCTTTAAAAGTCTGAAATCCTGGAATACAACTCCGAGGTTTCTTCTGAATCTCGGTATCTGTGAATGGCGGAGCTTTTTTACGCTCTGCCCCATGACATATACGTCACCGCCGGTGGGAACTATCTCTCTTAAAAGCAGTTTGATAAGTGTGGATTTTCCGGAACCCGAGTCACCTACTATGAAAACAAATTCCCCCTTATCGATCCTTAATGTTACGTTTTTTACCGCAGGATTACCTTTTTCCGGATAGTTCATGCTCACATTATCAAGGTAGATTATTCCGTTCTCCTGGATAAACTCATTCCTCTGAGCCTTTAATCTTTCTTTTCTGGTCATCTGTCCTTACCTGTTAAAATTCATTCTTTTTCATGTATTTCATGTATTTTACGACCATGAGCGCGATCTTGAATGTAATGGCATCATCAAACACCCTCAGGTCAAGGCCTGTGGTCTTTTGTATCTTATCAAGCCTGTAGACAAGAGTATTCCTGTGAATGAAAAGCTGCCTGGAGGTTTCCGAAACATTCAGTGAATTTTCGAAGAACTTATCTATGGTAGGCAGTATCTCCTCATCAAAATCATCGATATCCTTTCCGTCAAAGATCTCCTTGATGAAAAGTCTGCACAAGGGGATCGGGAGCTGATAAATGAGTCTTCCGATACCGAGTCCGCTGTATGCGATGATCTCCTTGTCCTCAAAGAAGATCCTTCCAACATCGGCAGCCATCTTTGCCTCCTTGTAGGAACGGCTTACTTCCTTGATCTCGGATGCGATACTTCCGAAAGCGATCTTGATCCCTACAGCTCCTGCCCTGACAAGAGCTTCCTTCAGGCCGTTTGTCGCTTCATCAATCTCTGCGTCCTGCATCTCCGGCTTATCCGCCGATGCCTCAAGTTCCATTACGACAACAACGTCATTTTCATCAACGGCGGTCACGAAATCCCTTGGCCTTGAAGCGCTGAAATTCCTTACCGTTTCAAGTATGTTGATATCCTTGGTATTGGATGCCTCTGCCAGGATAACAACCCTGGGCACATCGCTTACAACATGGAGCTTTCTCGCCCTTGAATAGATATCCACCAGCAGAAGGTTATCAAGCAATAGATTTTTGAAGAAATTATCCTTATCAAATCTCTCCCTGTAAGCAACGGAAAGACTTTGAACCTGGAATGCGGCCATTTTGCCGAGAGTATAGACATCTTCGCCTGCACCTGCCACGGCAAGGATATACTCAAGAGCCTGGTCATCATATATCTTAAAATACTGGTTACCCTTGATCTCCTGAGAATCGGCGGATGATGTTGCAAAATCGGAAGCATCGTTTTTAAGTCCCTTTATTTCCCCCGTGGAGACTACGACTCTTCCGTCAGGATCGGTGACTGCAAGATCCACTCTGGCAATTGATTTTAAGCCGTCAAGTGTTGCCTGTAAAATCTGGTTTGAAATCATACTTTTCCCCTTAAAACATTAAACGGATATAAACGTTCTTTTGGTAATATTTAATAAAAAAACGCCTCATTAGTATAATATACACAAAATTGCACAAGAAAACAATATTATCCTTGTAAATTTTAGGCAAAAAATAACGCCCCGAATAATCGGGGCGTATAATTCATATCTAAAAAATACTATACAGATATGTCAATATTGCTACCTACGGAAGGATTAACGCTTCTCTCCATCGCTCCGGAATCCAGCAACTCGATCATACCCTCACCTGTCTGACGGTTAACGTCCAATGCTTTTGCCAGCATAGCTGTACTTACATCACTTATAGTCCTGGCCGCATTAAAATTTACTGCCATTGACACAAGACCCATATCCATAAAACACTCCCCGGGAGAAATAACTCATTCCCTTTAGTAATATCATTCTATCAGAGCTTTTACATACATTCAAGGAAAATATGACTATTTACTAAGAACTATGCAGCCGTCTTCTATATCTATAAGTTCGTCCTTAAGAAGCTTCCCCACGGCGCGCTTGAACTCGTTTTTGCTCATTCCGGTCCTCTCCCTTATGATCTCCGGATCGCTCCTGTCGTAAAAATCAAGCTTCCCACCGGCATCATGGAGCATATCGAGTATCCTGTCGGCATCTTCGTTTCTCTGCATATATCCCTTGTCACGAACGGACAGTTCAAGCCTTCCGTCCTTAAGCACTCTCGAGACCCTGGCAGTTACCTGCTGACCGCAGACAAGCTTCTGTGCATTTCCGAACATCTCTCTTTTTGGTATAAGTGCCGAATATCTGTCATCTACGGCAACAAAGGCGCCGAAATTCTTACTGATAAGATAAACTGTTCCGACAACCGTGTCATCTTTTCTGTGCCCGGATTCGTTTTCAAGTACTTTGTAAACATCCATCATGGCGCAGAGCCTGTCGGATTTATCGGCATACATGGTGACTAAGATCTCATCGCCTTCTTTAACCTTGTAGGTCTGCTGCTTAAAGGGCAGGAACAGATCTTTTTCCAGTCCCCAGTCCAAAAAAGCACCGATTCCGGTAACCTGGCGTACCTTAAGCTTTGCTAGTCCGCCTATTGTAAGTACAGGCACATCAAGTGTGGCAATGGGTCTGTCCTTAGAATCCCGGTACACGAATGCTTCGACTTCATCCCCTGTCTTTGCTCCTTTGGGAACCCTGGAACTTGGAAGAAGCACTCTGTCTCCGGTGCCTTCATCTCCGGCATTTTCAGCAAGATATACGCCGAAATCCACTTTTTTAACTATCTTAAGTTTTTGAACATATCCTACTTTTATCATATAAACTCCATAACGGCATAGGGATCACCCTCACCGTTTTCAAGGGATACGATCCGTGCTCCCTCCTGCGTTTCAACAACCCTCGGGATCATGATATCTCCCAGAAAAGCCTGTGCAAGATAATTGGCCCTGAACCTTACCACATCCTTTTTTTCGGAAAGGCAGGAACTTGCAAGTTCTACATATTTTCCGTTATTAACATGGTGATTGGCATCAAGAAATGCAGGCTCTACTTTAAATGCTTCCCTGATATCCCCACCCTCTGGAACCTTTATCTTTCTTGGAAGTTTTTCCATTTCCAGAGCCTTTTCAGGGATATATCTTTCCAGCATCTCATCCGTCATCCTGACAGGTTTAAACTCCTTAGTATCAAGAAG
>CAMPAP010000066.1 GCA_946631935.1 uncultured Lachnospiraceae bacterium
AGGGCTGGAGCAAGGGCTGGAGCAAGGGCTGGAGCAAGGGCTGGAGCAAGGGCTGGAGCAAGGGCTGGAACGGGGTATAGCGGCACTGTCGGACGCTATTCAAAGAATAAAAAACGGAGCCTCGGTGGAGGAGCTTATTCGTTCCGGTGTGGATGAGGAAGTGGCCCATAAAGCTGAAATGCTGGTAAAATGAGCGTCAATTCCGATTAAATAATACTTGACTTTTGGTTCAGTACCAATATAATTGTTTGTGGATAAATACGATCATGCTTGCATGATCGTATTTTTGACGTAAGGATTTCTACTTATACTTATATGAGTGAAGTTTTTATATGAATAAAGATCCGTGTTTTGTATCTTCATACATTGCCCGGATCAGAAAGCCGGATCAAGGTGGAAATAGAAGCAGAGATAGGAAAGAGAATAAAGGAACTGAGGAAAAAGAACGGACTTACCCAGGAGGAACTTGCAAGCAGGACGGAGCTTACAAAGAGTTTTATCTGCCAACTTGAAAAGGGTCAGACAGCACCTTCCGTTTCAACGCTTCAGGATATCGTTGAGTGCCTTGGAACCAATCTTTCGGATTTTTTCAGTGAAGAGAAAGTTCCCCAGATCGTTTACAAAAAGGACGACTATTTCGAAAAGGAAGATAAAAACGGAAATGTCGTTAAATGGCTTGTTTCATCGGCACAGTCCAAGAGTATAGAACCCATTCTTGTTAAGCTCATGCCGGGGAAATCCCTCGCACCGGATACGCCTCATGAAGGAGAGGAGTTCGGATATGTGCTTGAAGGAGCCATAAAGCTTACCTTTGATGATAAGTCATATACCGTAAGGGCGGGTGATTCATTCATCTATCCGGCAAGCAAGAATCACTGCATTTCATCTGCCGGAAAAAGTGAAGCACAGTTTTTGTGGATCAGCACGCCTCCCAGTTTTTAAGGCCTGGGCAGCAGGTACGGATCAACAGATTATCCGGCATTGCCGGTGTAAGTAAAGAATAACCGGAGAATACCATGTCAGATGTAATACTTCAGATGGAACATATAGATAAATCCTTCGATGGGAAAAAGATCCTTAAGGACTTCAATCTCGAGATCGGAAGGAATGAGTTCGTGACCCTCCTTGGACCCTCCGGATGCGGAAAGTCAACCATACTCAGGATCATCGGAGGCTTCGTTAATCCCGACAGCGGCAGGGTTTTATTTGAGGGCAAAGATATAACTCATCTGCCGCCGGAAAAAAGGAATGTCAATACCGTATTTCAGAAGTATTCTCTTTTTCCCCACATGAATGTGGCGGAGAATATCGCTTTCGGACTTAAGCTCAAGAAAAAGAGCAGTGCATATATAAGGGATAAGATAGAATACGCGCTTAAGCTTGTTAACCTTGAAGGATATGAAAGCAGAGATACCACATCCTTAAGCGGTGGCCAGCAGCAAAGAGTTGCCATAGCAAGAGCCATCGTCAATGAACCTCAGGTCCTTCTTCTCGATGAGCCTTTGGGAGCCCTTGATCTTAAGCTCCGTCATGAGATGCAGAGAGAACTAATCAAGATAAAAAAAGAAGTCGGGATCACATTCCTTTATGTTACCCATGATCAGGAAGAAGCACTCATGATGAGTGACAGGATCATAGTAATGAATAAGGGAATCATCCAGCAGGCGGGTAATTCCAAGGATATATATGATGAGCCCCAGAATGCATTTGTTGCAGACTTTATAGGAGAAAGCAATATCATAGACGGCATCATGGTAAGGGACTGTCTGGTGAGTATCCAGGGAGTTTCTTTTCAGTGTGTAGATACCGGATTCGGGATAAACAAACCCGTTGACGTTGTCATCAGGCCGGAAGATCTTGAGATCGTTGAAAAAGGAAAAGGATATCTTGACGGACAGGTGATCTCCGTGATCTTTAAGGGTGCATATTATGAGATCAAGGTAAAGGTTAATGACTACGAATGGATGATACAGAGTGTCAATCCCGCTCCTGTGGGAGATATTGTCGGACTTACAATACTTCCTGACAATATCCAGATCATGCATAAGCCCGTCAGCGATGATGAGGAGGTTTCAAGGGATGAATGAACTGGAAGAAAGGAGCAGTAAAAGGCACTGGCTTGCAACTCCCTACGCGATCTGGATAATCGTTTTTACCGTACTTCCTCTGATCGTTATCTTCAGGTATGCCCTCACGGACAGTGCCGGACATTTTACGCTGGAAAATACAGCAGCCGTCACCTCCCCCATCAATATGAAGGCAATGTGGTTTTCGCTTAAGATCGCATTCGGATGTACGGTATTTTGCATACTTCTTGCATACCCGATGGTTCTTGCCATGAAGCATTTGGGACTTGGAAGAAGAGGTATATCGCTTTTTATAATAATCCTTCCCATGTGGATGAATTTCATACTAAGGATCCTGGCCTGGCAGATGATCCTTTCCAACAACGGGATCCTTAATCTTATGATCACAAAGCTGGGATTTAAGCCCGTGGCTGTGGCAAATACCCCGACAGCCATCATGATAGGCGTCGTATATGATTATCTGCCATATATGATCCTTCCGATCTATACGGCAATAATGGATATAAGCGATGATCTCATAGAAGCCGCCAAGGATCTTGGAGCGGGGAGTTTTACGGTATTTTTCAAGGTTGTTTTTCCTCTGTCGATTCCGGGCCTTTTAAGCGGAACCGTAATGGTCTTTGTTCCCTCAATGACTTCCTTTGTCATATCGGACATACTTGGAGGAGGAAAGCTTCAGCTTATCGGAAATATCATCGAGCAGGATTTTATTTCCGGAAATAACTGGCACATGGGTTCGGGACTCAGCGTTGCACTTATGATCTTTGTTCTTATCAGCATGGAATTTACCATAAGGGAAGAAAAAACGGGAAGAGAATCGGTCATCTGGTAACATGAAGAGATTTAAAGATATAATCAGCGGAATATATATAGGCTTTATCGGACTGATCCTTTATGCGCCGATACTTGTTCTTATCGTGCTTTCTTTTAATGCGTCAAGATCCCGTGTTACATGGGGCGGCTTTACCTTTGACTGGTATATCAGGCTGTTTTCAAACCAGCAGATCCTGGAGGCACTTTTTACGACACTCATACTTGCCTTCGCATCTTCTGCCGTCTCGGTGCTTGTGGGAGTTCCCGGAGCCCTGGGGATCCATGCCATGAACAAAAAAAAATACGGGATATTCATGACTCTTACAAATATCCCCATGCTCAATGCGGATATCGTTACCGGCATAGCACTGATGCTGTGGTTTGTTCACTTTATACCTCTTGGATTCGGAAGCGTGCTTTTAGCTCATATCACCTTCAATATCCCCTATGTCATACTCAGCGTTATGCCAAGGATACAGCAGATGAACTTGTCCGTATATGAGGCTACAAGAGATCTGGGAGCGGGACCTGTTTATGCATTTTTCAAGGTGCTTCTACCCGAGATGATGCCCGGTATCATATCCGGGTTTTTCATGGCTTTTACCATGTCCATGGATGATTTTGTCATAACATATTTTACAAAGGGAGCCGGGGTCAATACTCTGTCGACCATGATCTACGGTGAGATAAGAAAGGGCATAAAGCCTGAGATGTACGCACTCTCCACCATCATTTTTGTAGCAGTAAGCATAATTCTGCTTTGTGTAAATACATTATCTGAAAAACATAAAAATCATATTGTAGAGGAGAAAAATCTGTAATGAAAAAAAATCGTTTTAGCTTCAAAAAGATTGCTGCGATCATCATGATGGCAGCACTGGTGATCCCTGCAGGAGGCTGCGGAAAGGCAGCTGCCGTAGGAGAGATAACCGTTATCAACTACGGCGAATATCTTGATCCCGACATGCTTGATCTTTTTACCAAAGAGACAGGTATCAAGGTCAATTATGAGGAGGCCATCACTCCCGAAGAGATGTATACAAAGTACAGCTCCGGAGCCATCAAGTATGATCTTGTATGTTCATCCGATTACATGATGAAGAAGATGATCCTTGAAGGTGATTTCCAGGAGATTCCCTGGGATGCCATGGAGAATAAGGACAATATCGGTGATAAGTTTTATGAGTTTTCCAGCGCTTTCGATCCCGGAAACAAATACTGCGTGCCTTATTTCTGGGGAACTCTCGGAATCCTTTATGATACCACCAAGGTTAAGGGACCTGTTGACAGCTGGGATGTGCTTTTTAACGGAGAATATGCGGGAGACATCATCATGCAGAACAGCATGAAGGATACCTTTATGGTGGCCCTTAAGTATCTGGGATATTCCGTAAATACCGATAACCCTGATGAGCTGAAAGAGGCCCAGCAGCTTCTCCTTGCACAGAAGCCCGATGTACAGGCTTATCTTGTTGATGAGGCACGTGATGAAGTTGTTGCGGGAAATGCTGCAATGGCCGTTGTTTATTCCGGAGAGGCATATCTCGGACATGAGTATAATAATGATCTTGCCTACGTAGTACCCAAGGAAGGATCCAATGTATGGATCGACTGCTGGGCCATCACCAAGGAATGCGAGCATCCCGAGTATGCCGCAAAGTTCCTTGATTTCCTCTGCAGGGAAGATGTGGGAATGACTAATTTCGAGTATATCTATTATTCAACTCCCAATGAGAAGGTTGTAGAGAATATGGACGAAGAACTCAGAAACGATGAGAGTATCGTTCCCTCCGATGCTTCCGTTGAGAAATGCGAAGTCTGCGTCCAGGTAGATGATGATGTAACAGCTCTGATGAATGAACTCTGGAAAGAACTTAAGTCAGAATAAGAAAGAGAAACCGGAATGGGATTTAGTATTCTTACAGGTGAACAATTAGATGCGGATAAACATCTTGCACAGATCATGGCCATCGATGAGCTTGTATACGGCGGCATCGATGGCGGGTTTGTGGGAAAGATCGAGAATCTCAGAAGCAGATTTCTGAGAAATAAAAGATCTTTTGTCTGTCTTGCTGAAAATGACAATATTGTCGGATATATAAATTTCTTTCCGGTTTGCGACAATCTGTTCCACCAGCTTATAGGTCCCGTCAGATTCGGAAAAGATGTCAGAGAGAAGGATTACAGAAAACTCGTCGAATCAGGTAATGCCACCGGTTATACCGAAGAGCCCCAAAACGAAGATGACGTTTTTTTTGCGGAGCTTAAAGCCTTCGATGATGAGGACGGATACTTTATCGAGTATGAAAAGTTCGAAGATGTCAGAAAGTATTTTCTGGAAAAACTTG
>CAMPAP010000067.1 GCA_946631935.1 uncultured Lachnospiraceae bacterium
TCATTTTCAGAGGTATCCGACACACCGGCTGATGTTCCTTCTGCCGGGGAATTATCCTCAGAGGCTCCCTGCATGGATTCCGGCACGGAATCCGGCATTCCTTCTGAGGATCCCTCGGTTTGTGCGGAGGATTCATTTTCGGAGGTTATATCACTGTTTTCTGCACTACCGGACTTATCTTCGATGTCAGATCTTTCTTCTTCATCCGGTTCATCCATTTTATCGGATTCACCTTCTGTTTTATCTTCTGCATCCGGCTTTTCTTCATCAGGCTTCTCTTCACCGGAATCTTCTTCCGGTTTATTGCCTGTCTTATAACCTTCTTCGGTACCATCTACGCCGGGGGTGTCTTCACCTGGCCCTTCATTTTCTGAAGGATCTGCAGAATCCATCTGACCCTTGTTATCTTCAAGACCGTCATCATCCGTATTATCATCTCCGGAATCCGAACCGTCGCTTCCGTCTGATGAATTTGCTCCGTCTTCCGTGCCTTCTTTTCCGTCAGAGGGTTCCTCTGCACCTTTATCCTCCGTTGAAGGTCCTTCACTTTCACCGGAGTTTTCGTTTCCTTCCGCACCTTTTTCTGTGTCGGATTCTGCGTCTTCTCCGGCATCTTTTTCATTTTCGGAAGATTCATTCTCATTTCCCCCGGTGCCTTTTTCACTATCGGAGGGGATATTTTCTTCACCGAAATTATTTTCTTCCGGGGCATCACCTTTTTCGCCTTTGGCAGGCTTATCCTCTTCACCGGAGTTTTTATCTTCTCCCTGCGCACCCTGATCATCGGTGCTGCTATTATCGGAGCTGTTATTACCGGAGTTTTTATTATCGGAGCCCTCCTTACCTTTGTCCGAATCCGAGGTGTCCTTGGGGCCTCTCATGTCTTCATTGTCAACGGCGTGTTTTCCGTAATCGTCCCTGGTATAGGTGACAACGGCATTTCCGTCTTTTTCGCTTACTTTGAGTTCCGACTTCCCTTCCAGTCCGCTTTTGGCAAGGTCCTGCTTATTTTCAGCAGTAAATTTATCAATATCTTTTCCTTCGGCATCAAGTCCTTTTTTCTTATCCTGAAGTTCGTCAAGGACAGGATCTTTTTGGCCATCCGGAGTCACATAATTTCCGTTAGAATCTTTTGTTATGCCGTGGCTGTTGCAGTAATTAACTATATCATCATCTGCCTTGGCTTTTTCGTTTTCATTGTCAAGCTTCTGACTTTTAAGATCCCTGTCTTTTTTTTCATAGGGCTCGCTGCCGTATCTGGGCATGAAGTTTTTATCGGTCTCCATAAGGGCTTTTTGGCACTCGGCTTTTTCACCCCTGAGTCCCTGGTTTTCTTTTCTAAGGCCTTCCTCCCTGCGGTTAAAATCAGCAACTTTAGAATCTTTTGCATCCAGTGCGGATTTTAGATCCGTGCCGTTTTGCTTAAGATAATCCTGTCTTGCCTTGGTGATCCCTGCTATATCCGCATTATTTTCGGCAAGCCTTCTGTCAAGCTGGTTTATCCTTCCGTTCAGCTCATTACGGGATCTGCAGACATCAGCAGCAGGGCCTGAGAGATGTTCCCCCATTCCCATTTTTCCGCTGTAACCTGAGTCTTTTCCCGTAAAGGCATTTTCAAATCTGTCGGCATTTGCCCTGGCATCACGGGTAATATCCTCAGTTTTTCTTCCTGCCGCGGTATCAGCAGGCTGCAGACGGCCCTGAAGGTTATTCGCCCTGTCCCTAAGGTCCGAGATATTGTCCCTTATGCCAGTCATCTTATCTATCTCGGAACCAAGATCATCAGACTGCTTTGACCACTTCGGATAGTCCTTTGAACCGGGATCTTCGCTGCGCATTTTTGCATCTACAGCCTGCTTTTGAGCCTTGGCCTGATCTATAGCGGAATTTAACCTGTTTACGTATCCGCACCCGTCATCTGCAATATTGTTTTTGGTCTTTGATGTAGTAAAGTGATGGCCGTCGAGTTTTTTTGCATTGTCCTTATAGAACTTTTCCGCATCATCAGTAAGAGCTCTCCTGCGGTGTGCTCCGGTATTGGTTTCGAAAGGAGTTCCCTTTTCATTTCCGCTCCTTCCGGTTACAGCCTCACCCAAATTTTTTACCGTAGAATATGAATCAGGTCCCGCATCCGGCTTTACATCCACACCGCCGTTTCCGTTTTCGTTTATGCTGACTGCTCCGGGAATGCTTACAGATCGCTGCCCAAGATTTCCTTCTGAAGAAGATACTTTAAAAGGCGAATTTATGGCCCCTGCTGCAGCACCCGGGTCTTTGACCGCTCCATACGCATCACCAAAGAACCCCGGAGTATCGGTGTTTAATTTATCCAAAGCCCCGTCAGGGATCATATTTTTTGCATCAAGGGATGCGGAAGAAGAAGGACCGTTTCCAAGCCCGCCATTTATCCTGAAATCATCAAAACCGACGCTTGCTCCGCCGCCCACGGTATGAGCCTCGGCAGATGCAGCGGGCAGGACTGTATTACCTCCTGCCTGTGCGGATACGCTTCCGCCAAATGCATTAACATTGACATCAGCGATCTTGTGCTCGACTTTGTCCCTGCTTGATCCCATCTCGCCCTTGAATTTAGCGAGATTTGCTTCTCCTCTTGCGCTTACTTTAGGCAAAAAAGATGTATTGTCATATTCTACGGATCCTTCAACATGACCGATGGAGAGATCGCCTTTTGTGTAGAAGCCGTTTCTTTCACCATTCCATGATAATTTGCCGTTTGCATCAAATATGTCATAGGAATAGGATGCGGAGGATTTTCTGAGTCTTCCGCTTTCAAGTCCGAAGGACATGGACTGTGTTGTATTCCTGTGTCCTGCAGATAATTCACCTTCATGACCGAATTTTATAGCCATATTCTAATCCTCATCAGATATCAAGATATCTTTTTGCGGTCTCTTTAAGTTCGATCCACATCGCTTCTTTATCGGTTAACGCATCCACAAGCCCGCCTTCAAAAGTTTCCTTTGCAAGTTCAAGAACGCCCTTCGCCTGCTCAAATTCCCCGTCCCTTCTGAGGGCGTCAACGGCAAGGATGGTTTCGGTAAAGGATACTTTTTTCTCAGCTGATGCAAGAAAACATGATGCGGATTTTTCTATGAATCTTTTGTTCAGATCCATGTTCTTAAGCTCTAAATAATCATATGCCTTCATGTAGGCAATACCCGCTTCGGTAAAGCTTTCCACATGCTCTGAAAGAACCGCGTAAAGGACCCATTTTTTCAGGCCTTCGTCCATATCCTTATCGTTTAAGATATTTTTATATTCATCGGAAGCGATGTACTCTCTCTCATCTTCGTCTACAGATTTTTCGAAAAGAAATACATATCCGCACTCAGGGCACATATCCACCATGTCAAAAAATTCCTCATAGGAATTAATGAGGATCGAATAATTAAAATCAAAATCCCTGCTTGCAGGATCTATGGGAATGCTGACTTTTTTTCCGCAACAGGGACAGGTAAGCTCTCTGTATTCCACTTTGTATCTCCTTTTGAAAAAACGGTAAATAAAACAGGAAAAGGCGAAACAGACTTTTTGGCCTGCCCCGCCTTTTCATTTTTATATCCTTAAATACGGATCACTTTGACCACTTTTCAATGGCGTAATCCCCGTGCTTTTGAAGATCGTCTATGAGGGAACCCAGTTCGTTCATGGCCATAACGGTATCTTCCCAGGGAAGAACTTCGGCAAATCCCACGTCAATGCCTCCGCCGAACAGGTGAGAAAGAACGGACTTCTGGCTTTCTACCGCAATTGCGGGAAGTCCGCCCTTAACTTTGATGATCATTGCAAAATTGGGAACAAAGCAGACAACCAGTATGTTGATAAGCATCATCAGAGCTGCAATGACAATAAAAGCAATCATGAGTTTGGCACCGAAACCGCTGTCATCGGAATATCTGCTGCTCGATCTATATCTGCTGCTCATTCTGATAGCCACCATGGCTATAAAAAAGCCCGTAACACTGAAAGCCGAACAAAACAGTTTAAACCACGGGTGCCTGTAAACCACCACTGTGGGAATGGCCCCTAATATACCGAAAGTGATGCCGAGAAGGATGGAAAGGATCTTAATGGTATCGGGCTCAAAATCGGCCCCCAAGAGTCCCTGGTAACAGCCATAGAAAAGAATGGCATTTGCAAGGGCAATGACAAGAAAACTTCCGATAAGATTCAGAAGGCTGAACTTATAATCCTTGCGCATCTCAACGCCTGCAAGTTCATCGATGTTGAACTGATGCTCCTGAAAGATATTTCCGGTAAGAGATGTTCCAGCTGCCCTGAAAAGCACCCTGCGGTTGGTGACCATAAGACGACCTTCCGCTTTCATGAA
The DNA here is from genome assembly GCA_946631935.1 of uncultured Lachnospiraceae bacterium. Classification (GTDB taxonomy): domain Bacteria; phylum Bacillota; class Clostridia; order Lachnospirales; family Lachnospiraceae; genus AC2028. The sequence goes on from CAMPAP010000067.1 coordinate 4,352, forward strand.
CTTAAGTCTTGTACGAAGCTTTGCGATGTTGTACTGCTTTACGACTACTTCCTTCTCTTCGAGCTTTACACAGTCAGGGACAATGGGAACATCATATTCATAGGGATCCACATTGCTTGCAGAGGGCTCGCTTATTCCGGTCTGGTCTCTGACGGAAGAAACAAGAGCACTGACTGATGAAAAATTGGGTTTCAGTGACTTGATAAAGAAAGGATATTTTTTCCTCTTATTAGGTCTTGCATTGAAATTAGCAGGCTGAGGTGCTGACTGGAACTGAGGCTGAGGACCTGCCTGATACTGAGGCTGTGCCTGGAACTGGGGCTGTGCCTGAGGCTGGGGCTGCGCCTGAGGCTGGGGTCCTGCCTGGACATCGGGTACAGGATCCATCTTGGTGCCGCACTCGGGACAAAACAGTGCGTCATCCGGTAACTGATTACCACATTTTACACAAAACATCTTGTTCCTCCATGAAAAATAAATTTATTGCACCTGTATACCGCCTGAAAAACAGACCGTATATCAGGAGATCACCTTGGTGAATCCGTCAGAACATCGTATCCTGTATGAGGGCAGCAAGTTTTTCCGCTTCCATGCGGATCTCGTCCTGATCCTTGCCTTCGATCATGACTCTGACTAAAGGCTCTGTTCCGGACGGCCTTATAAGTACCCTTCCCTCGCCTGCAAACTTTTCCTCAACAGCTTTAATCGCATCCGCTATCTCGGGATATTCCATGTATTTGTCTTTTTTATGATTGGCAACCTTGGCTCCGGCAAGTGCCTGGGGAAGAACATCCATGACCTTTGAAAGCTCGGAAAGCTTTTTGCCGGATTCGGTCATTACTTTAAGAAGATGCAGAGCGGATAACAGTCCGTCACCTGTTGTATTCTCATCTAAGAAAATGATATGACCTGACTGCTCGCCGCCTAAGGATGCGCCAATCTCTTTCATCCTCTCAAGAACGTACCTGTCTCCGACAGCGGTTCTTTCAAGGGTTATGCCGTTCTTTTCACAGGAAAGGGAAAAACCCAGATTACTCATAACAGTGGCAACA
>CAMPAP010000068.1 GCA_946631935.1 uncultured Lachnospiraceae bacterium
GGATCTGGTCGAATTCTGATCGGTTTCCTGAAGCAGAATGATATCCGGATCCATATCGGAAAGCATGCCTTTGATCCCTGCCATATTCTGTGAAAATCTTTCTGCTGTGGCGGTTGAAACGCTCTTTCCGCCGTCCATGAAAAAGTCTGCATTGTCTCCGAGAGCACCGTATCCCACATTCAGTGTAACGACACTGAACTCTTCTCCGATAACAACGTCCTCACGTGTGATGCCGGGTGTTGAATGGACTGTAAGAGATTCTATGTCTTTTGGCCTGTATTCTCTGACGGTCAGGTACATAATGACGGCAAAAGCGATCAGGAACAGGGCTACGGCAATGCGCAGCACCAAAACAGCTATTTTTCTAAGCACTGTTCTCATAGGATATATCCTTTGACAATAAAGATTGAGAGGGAAGGCGTTCCCTGACATTTATTATTGTACCCGAATCGTGTATAATATTCCAGTTGGATAAACAAAAACTGTCAGTAAAGAGGCGTCAAAATGTCAATGAGTTTTACCGAAAAAGAATTCATCCCTCTCATGCTTGGCGGAGACATTAACACCTACAGTGTCTCCAGGGCCTTTTATGAAAAATACGGTGTCAAATGCTATGTATTCGGAAAGTATGCAACGGGACCCAGCTTCGGCAGCAGATTCATAGAATACGAAGCAAACGAAAAGATCGACACGGACGAGTATTTCGTCAAGAGGGTCAATGACTTTGCCGCAGCGCATCAGGACAAAACCATCATACTCATAGGCTGCGGGGATTCTTATGTGGCACTTTGCTCAAAGCATAAGGCGGAGCTTGCAAAGAATATAATCACACCTTACATAGATTATGAACTGATGCATTCTCTTCAGATGAAGGAGACTTTCTACGGACTGTGTGACAAGTGGGGAATCGATTATCCCGGGACGGTCATTTATGACAGGTCCATGGGAGATGATTTTGAGATGGATTTTCCCTATCCCGTTATCATGAAGCCTTCAAACGGTATTGAGTATTGGGAGCATCCTTTTGATACGCAGAAGAAGGTATATACCATACATGACCGGAACGAGATGATAAGCGTTCTGAATGACATATATTCTGCCGGTTACAAAGATAAGATGATCATCCAGGACAGGATTCCCGGTAATGATGAATATATGAGAGTCCTGACCTCCTATTCCGATCATAACGGAAAGGTCAAGATGATGTGCCTCGGCCATGTTCTTCTCGAAGAGCATACCCCCCACGGACTCGGAAACCATGCTCTGATCATCACGGAGCCCAATACCGGACTCATGGAGAGCGTGAAAAATCTCTTAGAGTCAATGCATTATGTAGGATATTCGAATTTTGACATCAAATATGATACAAGGGACGGAAAGTTTAAATTCTTCGAGATCAACACAAGACAGGGAAGAAGTAATTATTATGTGACCGGCTCCGGTTTTAATGTTGCCGAATACATCACGGAGGATTATTTCTACGGAAAAGAACTTCCTCTTAAGTATGCGTTAGAAGAGCATCTTTGGACTGTTGTTCCCAAGGGTGTTGCTTTGAAATATGTGAAGGACCGTATGCTTAGGGAAAAGATGGAGAAACTGTGGTCTGAAGGAAAGGTCGTAAATCCCATCTTTATGAAGGGAGATAACAAGCCCGGAAGAATGTACAGGATGATAAGAAACTATTTCAGTCATTATGTGAAGTTTAAAAAGTATTACACCTTGTGATGATTTTGGTCCGGTAAGACAGGGAAAAGAGGAAGGTACATGAGAAAAATCCTTGGTGTTGTAGGCGGAATGGGGCCTGAAGCCACAGCCTATTTTTATGAGGAGATAATCGCACATACGGATGCAGGCAGGGATCAGGATCACATAGATATGGTCATACTGAGCCATGCGTCAATGCCTGACAGAACTGAAGCTATCAAATCGGGTAATTATGATGCCTTTCTTTCTTCAATGAAGGGTGAGATAGAAAAGCTGGAAAAGTGCGGCGCCGCAAATATTGCCATCCCTTGCAACACATCACATTTCTTTATGGACAGGATAAAGGAAATGACCGACATTCCTGTCATAAATATGATAGAAGAAACGGCAAGATCCATAGCAGGCGGTGAGATAAAAGTAAAGAAGGTCGGGATACTTGCAACCGACGGATCCATCAAGACCGGGCTTTATCAGAAGGCTCTTGAAAAGGAAGGCCTTGAGTATGAGATTCCCGATGAGGAGCACCAGAAACTGGTGATGTCACTGATCTATGATGATATCAAAGCCGGCAAGCTGGGGGACGAGGATAAGTTCCACGCTGCAGTGGACCACCTTCACGAAAAAGGATGCAATGTCATAATACTGGCATGCACTGAACTCAGCGTTTATAAGAAGCATCATAAGATTCCAAGTCACTGTGTAGATTCTTTGGACGTTCTTGTAAGGGAGTCCATCGTAAGAAGCGGTGCGGTGTATAAGGAGTCATGAGCATGGGCATTCGGAAGGAATTAAGTGTCATGGGCATTAAGATGTCTCTTGATAAATATGGCAGACTTATGGAAGAAAACGGTCTTTTGGTAAAAAAGATCCGTGAGGAAAGATTCTCTGAAGAGATCTCTTTTGTTACATATGATTCCAGAGAGGTTGTAAAAGGAACCCTCTTTGTATGTAAGGGAGCCGCTTTCAGTCCGGAGTATCTGAAAAACGCAATAAGTGACGGAGCGGTTGCTTATATTTCGGAAAAGGAATATCAGGAAGGCGCAGAAGTCCCTGCCATAATAGTTTCCGATATCAGACGGGCCATGCCTTATCTTGGGGATCTGTTCTATGATCATCCGCAAAATAAGCTTAAGATAACAGCCTTCGGAGGAACGAAGGGAAAATCCACATCCACCTATTATATGAAGTCTGTTGTGGATGAATATATGAAAACTGTGGGAGGCGCAGAAAGCGCGGTTCTTTCCTCCATAGACAATTATGACGGAGTCATAAGGGAAGAATCCCATATCACGACTGCGGAATCGCTGGAACTTCACAGGCACTTTTACAATGCCGTAACTTCCGGGATCGATCATCTTGAGATGGAGGTATCATCCCAGGCCCTCAAATACGGAAGAGTTGACGGCATCAGATTCAGCGTTGCCGTGTTCATGAATATTTCCGAAGACCATATAAGCCCCAACGAGCACAAGGATTTCGAGGATTATTTTTCATCCAAGCTCAGGATGTTTGCACTGACAGACCACGCTGTGGTCAATCTGGATTCGGATCATGCTGACAGGGTTTTGGATGCCGCCAAGGCTTCGGAAAGCGTGGTTACTTTTTCCTGTAAGGACGGATCGGCGGATTATTTTGCTTCGGATATCCGTAAGGAAAAGGGAAGCATATTTTTTAAAGTAATAAAGAAGAAAGAGCCTGCATTTGAAGAAGAATTCGAACTGACAATGCCCGGGCTTTTTAATGTAGAAAATGCCATGGGCGTCATAGCTGCAGCTGACATTTACGGGATCCCCGTTTCCTGTATAAGGGACGGGCTCAGGAAGGCAAAGTCACCCGGCAGGATGGAGCTGTATGTAAGTAAGGACGGCCTTGTGAACGCATTCGTGGATTACGCACACAACAAGCTGAGCTTTGAAGCCCTGTATTCATCCATAAAAAAGGAATATCCCGGCTACAGGGTGGTGGGACTGTTCGGATGCCCCGGAGGAAAGGCTTACCAGAGAAGGCATGAACTTGTGGAAGTGGCTGCAAAGTACGCTGACAAGATATATATCTGCGCGGAGGATCCGGGACCTGATCCCGCTGAGGAGATATCTGCCCAGATAGCCGAAAATGCCCGCAAGGCAGGCCTTGACTATGAAGAGATCGAAGACAGGGGAGCTGCGATACATAAGGCAATACTTGAAGTCAGAACCCCCACTGTCCTTCTGATAACGGGCAAGGGTGAAGAAACCAGACAAAAATACGGCTCTGTCTATGCCCCCTGCAGGTCAGATGCCGATTATACCGCCGATTACATAAAGGAGTATGATGAGTCGCCTCATCATGCTGCCCGGTGATTTTTTGTTATCTTATCCAGTAGAAAACATTTGCGAGGAAGTCGCAAAGATCATACAGTCCCTTAAGCCATATGATAAGGGAACCAAGAAAAAGAGGTAATGCTACTTCTTTTTTTTGTCTGATCATAAGGGCTGATCTTGAGATGATGACACATATCATAAGGCACATTGTGCCGAAAGTGGCGCGGTCCGGATAGTGCGGGGAAAGTATCATGGCTCCCCAGGAAAGGAAGGATGCGGCAAGAAGCATTTTTTCCGAAAGGGTAAGTGCAATGCCAAGGCCCCATATGCTCATGATGAGGATGAATGAAAGAACGGTCACTGTGAGTATCTGGTGCTTAAAGACTGCCGTGGATTCATAATAAAAGCGAAGGAAGGTTTTCCAGAGGATCCCGATATCCTGATAATTTTCCGCGCTTCTTACAAAATTTCCCGGAGCGGCTATGCACATGATGCTTCCGAAAAGGGATAAAACGCTTCCTTCAAGCATCCAGGCCCTGATCTTTTTTCCGTCTTTTTTAAGAAGGATCATGGTGATGACCGAAAGTATAAAGCAGACGGGCCCCATGTTTTCGTTGCTCCACCCGGAGATGATGCCAAGGGGGATGATCCAGAAGGTGATGCCTTTAAGTGGCGTGATATCCTTATGGGACGTAATGCCACCTGCTTCCCTGAGATAACAGAAAATGAATAACAGGATAAAAACGGTGATATAAAGGTAGTTTGCGGCGCCTGCCTGCCAGAACATGCTCATTTTCCAGTTTGCGCAAAGTCCGAGGATCAGTCCGTAGGTGACAAAGATGTATGCGGGATTTTTTATCCTGCACCCCGAAGAAACCCCGGAAACAAGTACGGCCGACAGGGACAGGATGAATAAGAACACTGTATTAAGAACGTCCGCAAAGGATTCGCCGCACATAAGTATCAGCTGAAGAAGTCCGTGGGTGATGCTCCTTCCGCCCCAATTGTGCCAGTGCCAGATCTGGGCATTTATCACATCGGACAGGGAGTTTATCTTTTCGTCGGAATAAAGAAGCGTGGAATACCATTCATCGTCCATCATAAATGGTATGTAGTGGTTTACGAAATATACAAGCACAGCGCTTATCACAAACAGGATAAGGGCAAAAGCGGTTATCTTTTTATCTGTTTTTTTCATAAATTCATAATATATCGCACCATAAGAACAGTCAAATGCAGGTGCGCCTCAGAATTGAAAAAACAGTACCAAAAGAGTAAAATATACAGGGTTATACCCAAATATACGGGCAGGGCGAAAAAGAATCTTTCGTCTGCTTAAACAAACGCTGATCCATCAGCAGTTTCAGAGGTATTATTTATGAACATCGTCATTGTCGGATGCGGCAAGGTCGGAATGGTCATCACACAGCAGCTTTGCAGTGAGGATCACAATATAACTCTTGTAGACGAAAATCCGGAAGCCATAGCTTCTGTCACCAGTCACTATGATGCCATGGGGATCGTCGGAAACGGTGTCAGTTACCAGACTCTTGTCCAGGCCGGGATCTCGGACTGTGATCTTTTCATCGCGGTCACAGATTCCGATGAGAAAAACCTTTTGGCGTGTCTGATCGCCGGACGTGCCGGCGGATGCAAGACCATTGCCAGAGTCAGAAATCCCATATATTCACATGAGATAGAATTCTTAAAGTCAGAGTTCAATCTGGCCATGATAATCAACCCCGAATATACCGCTGCAATGGAGATATCCAGGATCTTCCTTTTCCCGTCAGCATTCAAGATAGATACTTTTTCGGGAGGAAGGATCGAGCTTTTCCATTTTCATGTCACCGGAGAAATGCCCATCTGCGGACAGTCTCTTTCGGTACTGAGAGAGGACATATTAAAGGGTATCATAGTATGCACCATAAGAAGAGGCGAGGAAATCATCATACCCAAAGGTAATTTTACCTTTATGAATGATGATAATGTAAGCATCGCCGCAGTCAGAAGGGATGCTCTGGATTTCTTCAGAAAGCTTGGCGTTGTAAAGGGCAAGGTAAAGTCAGCCCTTATTGCAGGCGGCTCCACGATCTCCTACTATCTTGCGGAGAGACTTTTGAGAGTCGGCATAAATACCACCATAATCGAGCTTGATTATAAGAAATGTACCGAGCTTTCGGAAAAACTTCCTTCTGCAAGGATAATCCACGGAGACGCAACGGATATAGATCTTCTTGAACAGGAGGAGATCTCATCCTTCTCGGGCTTTGCGGCTCTTACCGGGCTTGATGAGGAAAACATCATGCTCTCTTTGTATGCGAGAAAAAATACCCGGGCCAAGGTCGTTACAAAGATCGGTCATTTGAATTACGGTTCTGTCATAGATGCACTGAATCTTGATTCCATCATTAATCCTCAGAAGATCACCGCGGATTATATAGTTAAGTTCGCAAGATCCATGAGCGCCGATGAATCCGATGATGTTGAGTCTTTGTACAAGCTCGAAGACGGAAGGGCGGAGGCTCTTGAATTCAGGATAAAGGAGGAGTCCGCGGTTACCGGAATAAAGCTTAAGGATCTTAAGGTCAAGAAGGATGTACTTGTCTGCAGCATATTCAGAAACGGAAGGAACATCGTTCCCACCGGTCAGGATGAACTTATGGTCGGAGATTCCGTGATAATCGTTGCGGGCGGAGGACACATAACAAGTATCAGGGAAATCCTCGAATAATCATGAAAAAGCATTCGATAATTCTTTATATAGTCGGGATCCTGCTCATCTTTGAAAGCGCATTTTTGATCCTTCCACTCATAGTTTCTCTTATCTATAGGGACGGAAACTGGATGTGGTATCTGATCACCATGGGGATATGCGTTGTTCTCGGTTTTCCTTTGACCCGCATAAAGCCCGGGAAAAACCTTTCTTTAAAAGAAGGTTATATAATCGTTGCGCTTTGCTGGGTGGTCCTGTCCCTTGTCGGGGCACTTCCCTTTGTTTTCAGCAGGGACATACCTCTTTATATTGATGCTCTTTTTGAGACCGTATCGGGATTCACCACCACTGGAGCCAGCGTTCTTTCCGATGTTGAAGTGATGTCACGTTCGGGTCTTTTCTGGAGGAGCTTTATGCACTGGATCGGAGGCATGGGAGTTTTCATGTTCATGATGGCAGTGCTGCCCATGCTCGGAACTTCCGATATGAATCTGATGAAGGCGGAATCCACCGGTCCCAGCGTAGAGAGGATAGTTCCACATGTTCGTGACAGTGCGAGGCTGATGTACGGCATGTATTTCGGCATCACCATAGCAGAGATTATTTCCCTTCTCATAACAGGAACGGATCTTTTTACTTCACTGGTTCTTACCTTCGGATGCGTCGGAACCGGAGGCTTCGGAATACTCAATTCTTCCTGCGGGGATTACACCGTAGCACAGCAGACCGTGCTCTCTTTCTTTATGGCAGCAAGCGGAATAAACTACACTTTTTATTTCCTGATGCTTTCCGGTAAGACGAAAGATGCATTCCGTATAGAGGAGGTCAAGTACTATATCGGGATCATAGTTACAAGTACAATAGTGATCGCACTTAATATAAAGGGCATATACGGTGACATATTCCATGCCATTCATCATTCATTCTTCCAGGTGTGCTCCATTATAACCACCACCGGTTTTTCAACGGTGGATTTCGATATGTGGCCTGAACTGTCCAGAACGATCCTTATCATACTGATGATGATAGGAGGCTGCTCCGGTTCTACTGCGGGCGGTATCAAGGTTTACAGGATTGTGCTGCTTATGAAGCAGTTCAAAAACGAACTTTCCGTATTGAAGCACCCCAGAGAGGTCAGGCTCCTTAGGATGGACGGCGGAACCGTAAAGGAACCGGTAATGAGGTCCACCAATGTCTTCATATCCATCTACTTTGTGATCTTTTTTATCTCACTTCTCCTCATAAGTGTTGAGAATTATGATTTTACAACGGGCTTTACCGCTGTTGCCGCAACCATCAACAATATAGGTCCCGGACTTTCCATGGTTGGACCTACATGCAATTACGGATTCTTTTCTGATTTTTCAAAGATAATACTTATTTTTGATATGCTGGCCGGAAGGCTTGAATTATTCCCCATGCTTTTGTTCTTCAGCATGCTGGGACCCAGGAGGAAATAAATCAAAATGGTCTACACGCTTACACTTAACCCCTCACTTGACTATGTAATGTATCCGAAGTCGAGCCTGAAAAACGGAGGTACCAACAGATCCGAAAGAGAGGAACTCCGTGCGGGGGGTAAGGGAATAAATGTCTCCATAGTTCTCAAAAATCTTGATGTTCCAAGTAAGGCCTTGGGATTTATCGCGGGAACCACGGGAGATGAGATCGAAGGTACTTTAAGAAGTATAGGCATCAGGACAGGCTTTATCATGCTCCCTTTCAAAAACGGCATGAGCAGGATCAATGTAAAGATAAGGATCCCTGCGGATGTAAAAGGAAAAAAGGGATATGAGGAAACGGAGCTTAATGCCGCAGGTCCTGTGGTTGAGAGCGAAGCAGTTGATGATCTTTGTGACAGGATAGAAAGACTTGAAGACGGGGACATACTCGTCCTTGCGGGAAGCATGCCGAGCACTGCTCCGGATGACACACTTGAAAGGATACTTTCCGCCATCCCCGATGGAGTTAAGTTCGTGGTGGATATGACCGGTGACAGGCTGAAAAAAGCCCTTAAGTTCGGTCCGTTTCTTATCAAGCCAAACCTTGAAGAGCTTTGTCAGGCTGCCGGCAGGGAACTGTCAGAGGAAGAAGACATAATTGCAGAGGCGGAAAAGCTCAAAAAAGCCGGAGCAAGAAATGTCATTGTATCCATGGGGGCAGACGGAGCGATACTTGTGGACAAGGACGGTTGCATTCATAAATGTAAGGCACCTTCCGGAAAACCCCTCGGGGCATTTGGAGCCGGAGATTCAATGACCGCAGGATTTATCAAAGGTTTTATTGACGAGCATGATTATGATTATGCTCTTAAGCTGGGGGTGGCTGCCGGAAGCGCAGCTGTGTTTGAAGGGAAGCTTCCTTCATATGATGAGATAATGAAAGTATTTGATAAGGTATAAAGTATGAGATATCAGGGGATTCCGGTGCAAAAAGGCGTCGTGATAGGTTTTGTATCCAAGAACGCCGCAACACTTGAAAGACATAACGGTTCTGACAGGGTTGATGTGGACGAAGAGAGGATGCGTTTTTTTGACGCGCTTCTTGAATACGAATCCCGCATGAAAAAGATCGCTCATAATGCTCCCGGAAAAGACGCCTCGGATATAGTAAGAGCGCAGATCATGATCGCAAGGGATGCGGTTTTTTCCGATGAGGTCATTGCCGGCATCGAGAGCGGAATGAAGGCTGAGAAGGCAATTGATACGGCGTGCCAAAAATATTCCGAAAAGCTCAGGGAATCGGGTGACAGCATATTTGCGGAAAGAAGCAGTGACCTTCTTGAGGTTAAAAACGGCATCATAAGTGCCATGGAAGGATCGGGGGATGAAGATTCTTACGCACAGGACCCGGCCTTTACAGGCAATATACTTGTATCTGACGCGTTGAGTGTTGCACAGATAATAGGTCTTAAGAATACTCCCATAAAAGCTGTTGTCCTTACAACAGGAACAGCATCATCTCATGCGGCTGTCATTTTAAGATCCATGGGAATAGTTTCGGTACTTGGGGCGGAACTTGATATAAGCTCTCTCGAAGACGGGTGTGAAGCCATAGTTGACGGAGAGACCGGCCAGTTCATAGCAGCGCCCACCGGAGTCGAGAAGGACTGGTATAAGCGCAAGCTCAAGGAATTTGAAGTTGAAAAAACGCTGGCACGCATCCCGGATGGGAAGAGCCTTCCCAGTGAGACGAAGGACGGCGAGAGGATCGAAGTCCTCTGTAATCTCGGAACAGACGATCTTCCCGATCATGTCAGACTTTCCGATGGTGCGGGCCTTGTCAGGACCGAGATACTTTTTGCGCAGAAGAACGGATTTCCCTCAGAAGAGATACAGGCTGCGATATATGCAAGGATTGCGGATTCCTTCCCGGAAAAAAATGCTGTCATCAGGGTTCTTGACATAGGCGGTGACAAGACATACGGAATGTACGGGGACGAGCTGCCCAGGGCCCTTAGAAACAAAGAATCGGAGGATAATCCCGCTCTCGGAATACGGGGTATCAGGGTGCTTCTCGGGGACGAAAAATTGTTCAGGTGTCAGCTTACAGCGATCTTAAGGGCATCTTACGGCAGGAAGATAAGTATCCTTCTTCCCATGATAACAAGTGTCGGAGAGGGGAAAGCTGTTAAGGAACTGATCGCCTCATGCATGGAGGAACTTGATAAGAGGAAGATCTCATATGATAAAAACATCCGGATAGGATGTATGATAGAAACTCCCGCAGCGGTCATGTGTGCGGAGATGATCGCAAAGGAAGTGAATTTTTTCTCCATAGGCACCAACGATCTTTCACAGTATATCATGTGCGCAGACAGGGGCAACTCCGCAGTATCCGGCCTGTGCAGCATATATCAGAATCCGGTGCTCAGGGCGGTCAGGATGGTGTGTGAAAGCGCCGCAAAATATGGTGTGCCTGTGACAATCTGCGGAGAAGCCGCGGCCCAGACGGATGTTCTTCCCTTCTTTATCGGTGTGGGGGTAAGATCGTTTTCCGTGGCTCCCTCCTGCGTTTACGATGTTAAAAAAGCCGTTTCCGGACTCACTCTTTCAAGCTGCAAACAGCTGTGCAGCGTGATCCTGGACGAAAGTGACGACGAAAAGATACGAGAGATCCTAAAGTGAGCATGAAGATAAAGAAACTGAATGTTGACAAGTACACAAGACTGTCTTACTGGCTGCTTCTGGCATCTTATACCTGTCTGTTGTTCGTACTGTTTAAAAATCAGGCTTTTCACACTGAATATCTGGTTTACGGATCCGATGTCGACGCTTATCTTCTTGAAATGCGGGGCATCGACAGCGGTTTTGATTTTCCTTATCCCATATATTTTCTGCTTGGAAGGTTTTTCGCTCTTTTTTCAAATGTAAATATGGGGGCGGCTCTTTCGGCAACGATCCTCAATTCTCTTTCGCCTGCTTTTCTTGCTTATTTTATGCTTAAATACCTTTCGGGACTTGTTCCTTCAAAGAACGTTAACAGAAGGGCTTTTGAGTGTTTTATCCTGATAGCTGTATATTCCGTGTTTTTTGTGTCGATGCTCTATCCTCCCGAGGGAATATATCTTCCGGGAATATATCTGAAGAATCTGGGAGTGTTTTCGCCAAATCCATACTACAATCAGACTTTTCTTGCAGCCAGGGGATTTGCCGTTGTTTCGTTTTTCCTCTTTGCCCATATTCTTTCTTATTATGAAGATCACGCAGACCGGAATGAGTATATTGCATTTTCGGTATTTCTCCTTCTTGCAACCCTGACAAAACCCAGCTATACACTTGTGCTTGTTTCGGCAGCAGGCGTTCACATGGTGGTGAGACTGATCATATCAAAGGGTAAGAAATGGAAGGAGTTTCTTATGCTTTTTGCAACTGCGGTTCCCACCTTTATAACTCTGCTGATTCAGTTCGGAGGAGTGTTTGGATCATCATCCCATGCGGGGGAAGATGCAGGCATAGGTTTTGGCATCGGTAAAGCCTGGGGAGTATATACGGACAATATCGTGCTTGCCATAATGCTTGCCAATGCTTTTCCCGGAGTCATGCTTCTTCTTAATCTGAAGCGTTTAAAGGACCATAAGGTTTTTATGCTTTCATGGGAAGTGATGATGGCGGGATTTTTGGAGTTTCTGATCCTTTATGAAAAGGGTGAGCGTTTTAACCATTGCAATTTTGCCTGGGGTTATATGTATGGTATCTTTTTCGTTTTTATATCAGGGCTTATGCTCCTTATAGAAAATACCGTAAAGAGAAAGCAGAACATCTTCTGGCTTGTGATTGAGTGGGCGGTTTATCTCTGGCATCTTGTGTGCGGGATCCTGTTTTTTGTGATGCTTTATACGGGAGGATATTTCTATGTCTGATAACAAAACCTTCCGGATCATTTTAAGAGTCTTGGCTTATGCAGCCGTTGCATCTTATACCGTTGCGTGCATTTATATGTATCACAGGTTTATGGGATGGAAGTCGGGATCTGTTTATGAATCGGATCTTCCGGCACACATCAGTCTTGCGGTGGATGACGGCCTGATCTATTCTTTGGTTTCTGTAATATTTATCGCTTTATCCATGCTTGACTGCATGGGAGCGGTTCCGTTTATCCTGGGCGGATTTGCCTTTTTGTCGGTATATTTTTCATACTGTATCATTGAAGAACTTACGGAGCTTTACGGAAAAAAATGGGATAAAGGCGCAGCGGTCCTTGGGGCGCTGCTTCTTAATGTCCTGATGCCGTGTTATATCAGGGGATTGTCGGACGGGCGTTACATGGGCATGCATACATCATCCATATGGCATAATTCTACATATCTTATGATGAAGTGGATGGGACTTTTGGTCATTCTCATTTATATAAGGCTTGAAAAAAATATCGGCACTAAGCTGACTGCGGAGACATATCTGTACTTTTTGATAGTTCTGACTCTTACGACTGCGGCAAAACCCAATTTCTTTCTTGCGATCACGCCGGTCATGCTGGTCTTTCTTATCATGGATATCCGGAAAAAGAAAGCTCCCGCAGGAAGGCTTTTGCTGCTTGCATCATCCGTGATCCCTTCTTTTTTTGTAATGTATATGCAAAGCTCGGCGCTGTATTCCGCAAATGCCGGGGATAATCATATTTCCATCGATCCCGGAAGGGCGATGAGCGTCCATACGGGATATCTTATTCCGGTATGCATCCTTTCCATAGCCTTTCCTCTTATGGTTCTTGCCATGCATATCAGGGATCTTAAGACTGACAGAGCTCTTCTTTTTGCGTGGCTGGCAGCGGCGTGCGGATTTTTGCAGTATTTCCTTTTCAGCGAGGAAGGGAAAAGAAACATGGATGCAAATTTCAGCTGGGGATATGCCTTCACCATAATACTGATCTTCGGAATATCACTTATCATCTGGTGCAGGGATGCCGCAGAATGTTTTTCAAAAAATACGGAAAAAAGCAGTAAGATCACTCTTAAGAAGGCATGCACAGCTGTATCGGGCACAGTGCTTTTGTATCATGCATATTGCGGCATACTGTTTTTTGTAAGGATAGTATCCGGAGTATCTTATATGATGTGGGGATAACAGATTGGGAGTAATGGTAAATGCCGGTAAAAAAATGAAAAAAAGATCGGAAGTGCCGGGATTTATCCTTATGGCACTTCTTTCGGGTTTTGCACTGACCTTTAAGATGACGGATGCGATACCTTTCTGGGCATACGGGAAAGTTACTCAGGATTTTCTTATCGCAAGGATCTATTCCCTTCTCGGTGAATATCAGTTTGACATGATGGCAGCGTCACTTTTGTGCGGGTGTGCCATTAGCTTTGTGAATAACAGGTTCAGGGAGTATCTTAAAGGTTACGGACTTCCGCTGTTTTTTTCTGCGGTACTTGTTTTGGGAAGATCTGCGGCGCTTTACGGTAATCTGTCAGGGAGCTTTGGAGCTTTGCCGCTTTTAATAAGAGCTCTTTTGGCCACAGCGGGTTTTGCGGTTATCTTCAGATATTTATTTGCGCTTTTTGAAGCAGGTCTTGAGAAGATCAGGATCACGGATGCGATACCTGAATCTTTATCTTTTCTTTTTGGCGATCACATTTTCAGGAATGTATTTATCCTTTTGTTTTTGTTGTGGCTTCCCGTGTGTATATTAAATTTCCCGGGGAATCATAATTCCGATTTTATAGGTCAGCTTCTTCAAAATACCGGAGAAATGCCTTATTCGACTCATCACCCGATAGTTCTGACTCAGGTTATAGGCCTTTTTTTCGGGCTGTTTAAGATGATCTTCGGAAATTATGATATGGCGCTTTTTGTATGGATCCTGCTTCAGATGGCTGCTTTATCCGCAGCTTTGTCTCTGACACTTTCCGAGCTTAAGAAAAAAGGCGCATCACGTGCACTTCTTCTGGCAATCCTTGCTGTATATGTTCTTTCACCCATCTACTCAAATATCGTAACAACAGCCATCAAGGACGTGTTTTTTTCCGCAGCTTGTATTTGGTACTGCGTGCTTGTCATGAGGTTTTACGAAGATGAAGCCGGATTCATGAAGGATAAAAAGAGTATTTTCCATGCGGTCCTTGCTGCGTTTTTTGTGTGCATGTGCAGAAATAACGGTTCTGTAATAGTATTTGTTAACGGTATCATAATGTGCATACATGCCCTGAAAAATGCAGAAGATAAGGGTGGCCGCATTCTTGTGAAAAAATCAGTTTTTCTGCTGATACTTCCTCTTGCGATATGCACTGCAATTTCATCCGGAATAGAAGAAGCCCGGGGTGCCGAAA
>CAMPAP010000069.1 GCA_946631935.1 uncultured Lachnospiraceae bacterium
CTTAGGATTACGAACTATAGCACGTCCCATGGCAACACGCTGCCTCTGTCCACCGGAAAGAGCCTTGGGCTTACGGTCGAGAAGTGCGGTAAGGTCGAGGATACGAGCTGCTTCCTTAACCATCTTGTCGATCTGCTCCTTGGGAACCTTACGAAGCTTAAGTCCGAATGCCATATTGTCATAAACTGACATATGAGGATACAGAGCGTAGTTCTGGAATACCATTGCGATATCACGGTCCTTAGGCTCAACATCGTTCATGAGCTTGTCGCCGATATAAAGTTCTCCGCTGGAGATATCCTCAAGACCTGCAACCATACGAAGAGTGGTTGACTTACCGCATCCTGAAGGACCAACGAAGATGATGAACTCCTGGTCATTGATTTCGAGGTTGAAATCCTTAACAGCTTCGAAGCCGTTGGGATAAACCTTGCTGATATGTTTGAGTGATAAACTTGCCATTGGGCTATTCTCCTTTCAGAATAAATAGGCGTGACAAATCGCCTTATACAGTTGAAAGTATACTATTAAAACTCAATTTTTGGAAATAATCGACTTAAACAAAGTTTTATGACCACTTTGTGTATTTTGCACTATTTTCTTAGAAAAAATGCACTTATTCGTCAATTTGACCAAGTGTTTCAACCTCTGCTTCGTCGAAATGACTATTACGATTAAGTTTGTTAAAATAAGCGCTTTCCAGCTTTTCAAAGCATCCCCTGTAGAGGATTGCGGACAGATATCCGGGACCCGAGGATCCAAAGAGTACCGCAAAAGGTATGATCCCCGGAAAAAGCGCTGCCACGGCAGGGGGGATCAGATACAGGATCCCCATCAAAACTGCCCCGGGAAAAATCGATGCACTGACCGTCAATGCGTTTTTCAAAGTTCCGGAAACAGTATTTTCAAACCTCGACAGCATAGGGAAAACCATGATGGTCATCACATATGCCAAAAACAAAAGTCCCGTCAGTATATATATGATGTTTAAGCCGGTTTCACCCGCATATATCTTCAAAAGATATACGTCCAGAACAAAAAAAAGAAGCACTGCCATTTCCATGATCCAGATTAAGGTCGCCTGCCTGAGATTGGTTTTAAAGGATATAAAATAATCCCTGACTATGCCGGTGCCCTCCCCCTTTAATACCCTGTAACACATGCGGTCTTTGGCGGTAAATGCCGCCCCTGCGGTAATGACGGGAATGCAGCAGACAAAGGTCAGAATGCCGATCAGCGCAAGGTCGCATAAAACTGTGAGAAAGATCATGAACTTTGAATCCGGTGCCAGAATCTTCATAACTTCCTTTACGTCTCTTTTCAGAAAACAAGCTCCATGGTAGTGACCTTGATACCGGAAATATCTCTTTCGGGTTCAGTCACTTTGAAGCCCGTTTTTTTGTAAAATCCCACAGCATAGGGCGCAGCCCTGACAACCATGGATTCCTCATGACAGACATCCCGCAGATACTTGCAAAGCTTGTCGATTATGGTGGTTGCAATTCCCATATGGTGGTATTCTTTGTGAACAAAAAGAAGTGAAAGACGGTTAGAACTTCTAAGGGAACCTACTCCGACGATCTTACCGTCACACCTTGAGATCATCATGGGGTATTTCCCGTTTATGAACGCTTCGTGAAGCTTATCATCCGTAATGAATTCAAAAAAATGTCCGACTCCCTCCTGAGTATAGTCGGGACCTTCAAATTCCATAAATGTCGTCCAGACAAGTGACATGCACTCCGTCCAGTCGGAAGGTTGTGCCCACTCATACCGGATCTCTTTTTTTATGCCATCCGAGCCGTTATCCATTCAAGGATATCCTCTTTTACCTTTTCTTTGTCATTATCATTAAGGATCTCATGTCTGCAGGAAGGATACAGCTTAACCGTAACGTCTCTTACGCCTGCTGCCTTGTATCCTTCGGCGGAAGCCTTAACGCCCTCTCCGTATTCGCCCACGGGATCTTCTAAACCCGCTACAAAAAGAAGGGGCAGATCCTTAGGAACCGCATCCACGTTAACTTCCTTGGACATGCGTCTCATCAGCTCAAAAAGAGCCAGATACCCTCCGGTGGTAAATCCGAATCCGCACATGGGATCTGCGATGTAGTCTTCGACATTTTTTTCGTTGACGCTGAGCCAGTCATAGGGAGTCTTGGGGGACTCAATCCTGCTGCAGTAATTGCCGAAGCTCATCTTAGTGATCATCTTCGACTTATATTTATCTCCCCTGAAAAGAGATATCAGTTTTGTAAGGGCGGTTCCGGCATTTAATACGGCGCTGCTCATGCGTCCGGTACCCATGATAATCGCCATGTTTATTCCGGTTCCGTAACGGTAAATATAATTCCTTGCAATGAACGATCCCATACTGTGTCCCAGGATGATAATGGGAAGTCCGGGAAATTTTTCCTGGGTGATCTTCTTTAATCTGTGGACATCACGGACGATAACAGTGGCGGGGTCCTGTTTGCAAAAATAGCCCGTAACGCCTCCGCTCTGAACGGAACCTCCGTGCCCGAGATGGTCCTCTCCTGTCACGATAAATCCCCTGTCCGTCATAAACTTTGCAAAATCTTCATATCTTCCGACATACTCCTCCATGCCGTGGATGATCTGGATGATCCCGACAGGAGATGATTCAGGCATCCATCTTATACCGTGAATACTTGATACGCCGTCTCTTGAATCATAATAAAATTCTTCTTTTGTCATGACCATTCCTCCCCGGGGATTTATACGTCTGAGCAGATTACCTTATCCGGTCACTTCTTTGTAATACCGGCCTTCTCGAGATTTATCCTTGCTTTTTCCTGCGCCTCTTCATATTCCCTGCGCTGCTTATCACACACCTCTGCAGCCTGCTTTAAAACATCCTCAGCAACCTTCCTTGCAAAAAGGATCTCTCCTTTGGATGCAACCTTATTGCCGCTTTCGTAAAGACCTGTTTTATCAAGATCCGCAAAATCACGCAAAGGCGCATTAAGCTGCTCTGCGATCTTTTCGGCAGTCTCCGGCATGAAGGGATGAAGCAGTGATGCTCCCGTCATGATGGAATCACAGAGATTATAGATAACAGTGCTGAGGCGGGCCTTTGATGCCTCATCCTTGGCAAGAACCCAGGGCTCGGTCTCATCGATATATTTATTACATCTCTTGAATATTGCAAATACTTCGCTTAATGCATCCGCAACCCTGAGAGAATCCATCTTCTCTTCACATACCTTGTATGCTCCGCTTACAACAGACTTCAGATCTTCATCGGCCTCACCGCCTGCATGCTCATCTGTGATGACGCCGTCAAAATATTTATTTGCCATTGCTATGGTCCTGCTTACCAGGTTTCCGAGAGTGTTGGCAAGATCCGAATTGAACCTTTCAACCATGAGCTCCCATGTGATGACTCCGTCATTGTCGTAAGGCATCTCATGAAGGACAAAATATCTGACTGCATCGACGCCGAAGATATCCGCAAGGTCGTCGGCATAGATGACATTTCCCTTGGACTTGCTCATCTTCTCCCCGCCCTGAAGGAGCCAGGGATGTCCGAATACCTGCTTGGGAAGAGGCTCTCCGAGAGCAAAGAGGAATATGGGCCAGTAAATTGTATGGAATCTTATGATGTCTTTTCCGATAAGGTGAAGATCTGCGGGCCAGTTCTTCTTATATGTATCCGAAGAATTACCCTCAGCATCATATCCGATACCGGTGATATAGTTTGTAAGTGCATCGAGCCATACATATACAACATGCTTTTCATCAAAGCTTACAGGAATACCCCACTTGAAAGAGGTTCTTGAAACACACAGATCCTGAAGCCCGGGAAGAAGGAAATTGTTCATCATCTCATTCTTGCGGCTTACGGGCTGGATGAATTCGGGATGAGTGTTGATATAATCGATCAGTCTGTCCGCATACTTGCTCATCTTAAAGAAGTATGCCTCTTCCTCGGCATAGTGGACACCTCCTCCGCACTCGGGACACTTTCCGTCTTCAAGCTGGGAATCCGTATAGAAAGCTTCACACTCGGTACAGTAATTTCCCTTGTATGCGCCCTTGTAAATATCGCCCTGGTCATAGAACTTCTTGAAGATCTTCTGAACCTGCTGAACATGATCTTCATCCGTTGTCCTTATAAAGCGGTCATAGGATGTGTTCATTGCGTCCCAGATCCTCTTTATCTCTCCGGCAACCCCGTCAACGAATTCCTTGGGGGAGCTGCAGCCTGCTTCTATTGCCCTGGTCTCTATCTTCTGGCCGTGTTCATCAGAGCCTGTCTGAAAATGGACATCATAGCCGTCAGCCCTTTTATATCTTGCTATGGCATCTGCCAGGATTATCTCATATGTGTTTCCTATGTGAGGCTTGCCGGATGTGTAAGCAATCGCCGTCGTAATATAATACTTTCCCTTATTCTCCATATTTAATGCCTTTCATATAAAAACAGTTTTAATAAATTTATCACAAATACGGCTATTCGTCCATTAAACGCCTGTATTCTTCGCTGACGGCTTCAAAGAGAGCTTCCGATCCGTTTCCGCTGTCGGGATGATAAACCTTGCACAGTTCCCTGTATCTCCTCTTTATGGATTCGGGGCTTTTGCATCCGTCGAAGAATCCGTATAACCTGCCGTCTTCATCGCCTGATCTGAAGGAATTCCTTCTGCCACCATACCCGCCACCGGGACCATCATATCCGCCGTCAGATTCCTCGTAATCTTCTTCGTAGTCCTCATCATATTCTTCATCATAGTCGTCTCTGTAGTCATTTTCGTAGTCTTCGTCATAGTCGTCTTCGTAATCATCATAACGGTCGTCTTCGCCGTCATCATAGTAGTCGTCCCGACCGTTCCTGTAACGGCGCTCAGAGATCCTGTCATCATAATTACGGGAACGCTTTTTTCTTCCTATGCCCTTACGCCTTCCGCTTCCAAGCCTTTCAGATCTTCCTCTTTCGTATCCGTCATCATAGCCCCTGTCATATCCGTCGTCGTAATCCTGCACGCTTTCATAGATATCATCTATTTTTTCCCTTAAAGATTCGGATTCTTCTATGACCTCTCTTTTAAGGGATGAGTATCTGAAAAGCCTTATAACATCAAGGACGGGACCGCCGATTAGCATGATAAATGTCAGGGTTTTAAGCTGTGAGGGATCCATGGAATCTTTCACAGAATAGATGGCAAAGACTCCCGCTGCGGCTACAAGTACTCCCACTACGTAATTGTTGAAAAGTCTTATGAAAAAATAGACATAGGAAAGAAGTCCGTAGAAAACAACAAAATCCTTCAGAGTGTCAAAGGGGTCTGAGGCTAAAACCTCCGCTGTTTTCCCAAGATCCGTATTCCAGGAAAGGACAAAGATTATTACCACGGACAGGACAAGCTTTGCGGGTATGCTTCCGAGCTTTGCCCTGAGCTCTGCAACTTTTACTGCTTTATAACTATTCATCATTTAACCTGTCAAAAAATATTTCAAACGCCTTATTTTCCGGACGCATGGAAAAATCCTTCATCTTCCGCTCATCTTCATCATATAAAGAAAGCCTGTGTGCGCAAAGAGCGGGGAATCTGATCCCCATCTTTTCCGATAACTGCCTGCTTTCAGGAGAGCCGTACTTTTCATCTCCCAAAATGGGATGCCCAAGACTCGCCATCTGGGCTCTTATCTGATGAAACCTTCCGGTACCTATCGTTATGAGAACAAGAGATACTCCTTCCCGCGATGCAATAAGCTTATATGACAGCTCTGCCTTTTTATAGTCCGGGCCTTCTCCTATGATGCATCTGTTATCGGATCCTTTTTTCATATAACAGATATCGGATCCGCTTTCTGTAAGCTCCCCCATACAGACAGCCTTATATGTTTTTTTCAGTCTCCCGCCTGAAAGATCTTCGGTGAGCCTGCCTGCGGTTTTTTTGTCCTTTGCAAAAACAAGAAGCCCCTCAACGGGCTGGTCCAGCCTGTGAACCACTCCAAGATACCCACCCTTAAGATGGTTTTTAAGTAAACTGCACACATCCGGAGATGAGACTGATGAAGTCTGAACAGCTATTCCGGCTTTCTTTTTTATAACGATATATTTTTCGTTTTCAAAAACGATCCCGATCCTGTTATCAGTCACTTTACCCTGAGCCCTTTCGGATAGTGATTCTTTATTCTGCCTCCGGATGCCTTTCCCCAGCCAAGAGAATACCCTTCGGCGCTCACAAGGCACCATCCGTTTCCTTCTCCTTCAAGAGTCATTCCATGAACGTATTCTTCTGCTTTATTTTCACCTACTCTTACAAAGGTCCGGACGTCTCCTTCCGAAAGAGTAAGGGCAAGAGCGTGGGAAGGCTCAAACCTGTCTTTTTTAAATGTTCCAAGATGAAGCCCGTTTCTCAAAACCTTAAGTCCTGAGATATTCGTGGCATTATCAGGCATTATATACAGATTATCTCCGAAAAGCTTAAACCTTTTTTCGGACGCCAGTATCCTGTCCGCTGTTTTATCTTTAAGGCTGTCCTTCAAAAATGACACAAGGGACTTTTTATCATTTATGACAGACGGAAGTTCATAACCCTTAAGAGAGATCCCTCCCTCTGATTCTCCGTCCTTAACAAGAAGGGAAGCAAACTGCCCTTCACCCCTGAAATACATGGGCCATACCCTCACGGCATCGGGCAATCCCGAAAGGCCGTCCTTAAGCCCCGGTATCCTGTTCTTTAAAAAAGATGTATCCTCCGGTTTCATATCGGGGTGCTCTGAAACAAAGGAGGTGATCATATCTTCGTTCTCACCCCGCTCAAATGTACAGGTGGAATAAACAAGGGCTCCTCCGGGTCTTAGCATTATATAAGCATTTTCCAGGATCTGTTTCTGTCTTTCAGTGCACAGGGATACATTTTCCGGGGACCATTCGGAAACCGCGCCGGGATCTTTCCTGAACATTCCTTCTCCGGAACAGGGGGCATCCACAATGACCGCATCAAAATAGCCTTCAAAATATCCTGCAAGCCTTTCGGGACTCTCATTTGTGACTATGGCATTGACGATACCCATCCTTTCGATATTCCCTGACAGGATCTCAGCTCTTGATCTGTTTATCTCGTTGCAGACAAGAAGTCCCTCTCCCTTCATGGCAGCTGCTATCTGGGTGGATTTTCCTCCGGGTGATGCACAAAGATCCAGGATCCTCATTTTTCTTCCTGCGTCAAAATGACAGCTTTCAATTAAAAGAGCCGCAGGGATCATGGCTCCGGGATCTTGTATATAATATGCCCCGGCATCATGAAAAGGACTTCTTCCGGGAAAAACAGAAGATCCGAAATAAAACCCGCAAAGAGGATCAGGCATTTTTTCAAGTTTAAACAAACTTACCAGATCCGCAGATTCCACGGGATGATCTTTTAAAGGATTAAGTCTGAGAGACCGGACGTTTTCATCCAGGTACGACTTTTCAAGAAGCCCGTACTCATCCTCTCCCATAAGACTTATCATATTTTTTTTAAATTCTTCCGGTAACAATATTTCCTCCGGTCATTATCTATGCTTCTGACATGATCTTTCCCAAAAGCCTGTATATATACAGATCAGATGCGGTATTTTTTTCCGAAGCTTCAAAGTTTTTGCGGGGATCGGACCCTGAGATCCCTCCGCAGATATCGGCACCTATTACTTTCCTTCCATTTGCGATCTTTTTGATCAGTATTGAAAGCTCCGAAAGAGTCATTTCTCCCTGGTCCCAGTTTGTCACACATTCATCCTCGCAGAGCACATCCTTATCCACCGAAATGTACACAGGGATATCCGGATCCGTGTTCCCTTCCCCGAAGATCATGCAGGTCACATTCTTTCCCGATACATCCATATCCGCATGGGTTCCTCCCTCGGCATTAACCGGGCCGCACAAAAGAAAACTTCTTACGTTTTCATCCTTTTCAATAACTTCCGATGCCCAGGATCCGCAGCTTAATATATTTCCGAAGGCCGTTTCCTGCATATCAGTATGATGATCTATAAGCACAAGATCATATTTAACTTTTATAAATGATGTGAATATCCCGGAAAGATAATGATAATTGCCCGAGTCGATATAATGAATACCCTGTTCAGGATCCCGGATCTTATCAAGACGTTTTATGATCTCATCCCGCGCTTCGTCACTTAAGTACATATCCGTGCCGGAAATATCCCTCATGGAGATCCTTTGCACGTCTTTTGAAAATCCTTCCTGCCGGATCATTTCTTCAAAGCCTTCAGGATATGTTTCATTCATGTCAAGGATTAAAGTCTTTATGATCTACTCCTCCGGTTTTTTCTCATGAAGGGCCATGGCAATAAAGACAGGTGCCGAAACTATAAAAGGATAAACATATCTGAAATTAACGCAGGGACCTAAAAGCATTGTCAGCATATAAAATACGGGATATGCAAAAACCGGGATAAATCTTTTGTTTCTCCTGTAGATCCCTGCAAAAAGCGCATACATAAGTATCCAGAAATATAGCGCCGGTTTAAACAAAACAGAAATGACAGGCCAGTCATAATATGAATTTCCGTTCAGTATGTGACAGTAAATACCGTGAAGCCCCGGCACATATTCCTTAGATGCGATGCCTTCCGGAAGCACCTCACTTTTTGATCCGTTAAATGTATAGATAAGGCCAAGCCCCGTATCATCTCCCACTTCAAGCATCTCAGCATGTGTCTTATCGTCAATAAACCAGTAACCTGCAGTCAGATCCAGAAATGCATCCAGATAATCATTGGGATATGCAAGCCCTATCTTCAGATAATCCTTTAAAAGAGCGATCTGATCCCCGTACCAGGCTTCTTCGTTGACTCCCGCCTTGAATCCGTCGGAGATATAGGGATAATACTTGCCCCAGCTTTCAGGCGCTATATATCTGTGCAAAATCTGTGTCTGTTCATCCGTAAGATTAGCTTCCTGATAATGCACTACCCTGAACATCTGCATGATGGGTACGCTGTACATTTCCATCCTGCTGCCGTGTATCGCATTCATCCCCTCGACTATCATGGTCTTTGAGCATATGCCGCAGACGATCATGACAAGTGTCACCACAGAAAGCATAAGCTTTTTCCCTACAGTCCTGCCTGTGATCATAAATGCGGGAATAAGGAAAAGCAGTGCATACCTTGCATTATTCCTAAACAGGATGTTAACGATGCCGCACAGGACAAGCATTACATATACAGAGCATCCCTTCGCGCCTTCATCCATCCTATACACAAGAAGTATGACAAGCAAAAAGAAAGCGGAAAAGATTATGTCCTTTGTAACGGATATGGCAAGGACGGGATTAAAAGGAAGAAGTGCAAAAAATGCAGTCCATAATATCACAGGAAGCACACCGGATCTTTTATACACAAACACAAGACCCGCGCTTATGGCTGATGCAAGTATCAGGCTCTGGAATACCGAATACCACGCCATGCCAAGCCCCAGATCTCCGAGTCTTGAACCAAGCAGAAGGAACTGCCTTATGAGAAATGTATGGGCAAGGGGCTGATAATCATAAAACCATATAAACCCCCTCATGGCTTCCTGACTCTGTCTGTTGAAGTCATAGCTCATTACCGCAGGATAAAAAGAAAGAAAGACCGGGATCCAGAAAACCAGCATCACCCCAAGTGAAATGAAAAAGACCTTTCTGCATCCGCTTTTGGAAGCTTCGGATTTTTTCTTAAACTCATAAAGCCCCGAGACAAGCCTGAAAAGCCTGTAAGTTAACGGAAGAAGTAAAACCGAAAGACATATTCCGGTAAAGACGATGATGAGTTTTCCTTTTAAACCGGGAAGGGTAAGATCCGACTTTTGAAGCTGGTATCCCATATCAAGACAGATTCCGAAGAGCCACCCGAATATAAAAGAATATCTGAAGATCTTGGAAGACTCTGCGCCGTCAGACGTTGCAAGACGGAAAAGGTCATTTTGCGCTATAAGGATAAAAGGTATAATAATAAAAAATAAAGTATACCAGTAAAAACCGTATGTAAATCCTGCATGACCCATTGCAAGATATATCCCGGCAATAGAAAACAGTGACCCTGCAACGGTCTTTATGACAGTACTTTTTTTATCAGATTTTTTCTTGATACTCATTTATTTTCCCCTGATCAGGTCTTCTGCTGACTTTTTTCAGTACAGTGCCATTACGCTGTAAAGCCGCCATATCATGCCTGCAAAGCAGACTGCAGCAGGAAAAAGAAGCATCCTCTTTTCTTTTTCCGAACAGGTCCCTGCAAGCGGAAGAAGGAGCGCGTAGCCTGCCGCAAAAAGAAAAAGCTCATACGCACTGTTAAATATGGCCGATAAAACAATAAGCGCTGCGGATAAAGCCGCTGCTTTTTTTATATCAAACCCGAAGGTGCTGCTTTTTTCCGCGCTTACGGACAATAGATAAATAAAAACCGTTGCGGCTATCCACACGGGAAGATAATCCATGATCCTGAAAAAAACACCGTATCTGTCAAGAACATCGCCCCCGGTAAAAGGAGCAATTATCCTGTCCGGTCTTACGTAGAATGTCAGTGCCCCGTTTGCCATGAAAAAAAACGCGGCATCTGCGGCTCCTCCGTGCATCAGTAAAGTTCCGCACAAAACAAGCGCCAAAATTAATATCACCAAAAATGCGGTAAACAAAACATCCCACGCGCCCCTGGCAAGCAGGCCGGTATTAAGGAATATATAATATCCGGTCCCTGTTGCCTTCACAGTATCATATACGGTAAGAGCACTGAAAAGAAAAGAGACCGCAAATAAAAGCAGGAATACCGTGTCCCATCTATTCGGTTTTCTCATGCTCTTTTTCATTCCGCTATCACCTTAAAGATAACAAAGACGGAGGATGCAAGAAAAAGCAATGATACGGCCTTCAGCTTTTCTTCTTTTTCTTTTGTCAGAGATGAAAGCATTCCGCCGGAGCAGATCTCAAGAAGCACGCATGTCCCGAAAGCTGCCCTGGCGGGATAGTGGGGCGAAAGCGCAAATGCCCCGTATGACATGACCGCTGCAAAAAGCATGATAAGGATCCTGATATCCGTCCTGCCTTCCTTTGAAGTACGGAAGAGAACATAACATGCAGCAAGTATTAAAAGCGCCGGGAAAAGATATTCTCCTGCTCCCTTAAGCATCTGAAGGGTTCTTTCAAATACTCCTTCCGAGATCTCCGCATTGCCCACATCCTTCCTGACAAAATTACCGGGAGCAAGGATGCACATCAAAGATCCTGCAAAAGAAAAGACCGTTCCTTCCGCAAGCATGATCTTTGTTTTAAGAGGCACACCCTTTGTTTTTATCACATAAACCGTTATGACAAGGGATGTGACAAATGCCGCAGGCCCCATGTTTTCGGTACTCCAGCCGGTCATAAGACCAAGCGGGATCATAAAAAGATAACTTAAAGGAAGATCCTTTTTCCCGGCAAGTGTGCGCATGTATACCAGATAAAAAGCAAGTATCCATACAGTGGAATAAACATAATTCGCACATCCCGCCTGCCAGAGCATGCTCATCTTAAAATCAGGGCAAAAGGATATGAGCATTCCGTACATAATAAAAAAAATCACAGGTTCTTTCCCATGATCATCACCCGATGACAGAAGTGCAAGGCAGTACATTTCTGCAGCAATTATCACAGTGCAGACAACGTTTATCACATCCGCACATAATTCTCCGCTCATAAGGACGAGCTGTAAAAATCCGTGAGTGAACACTCTTCCGCCCCATGAGTAATAATGCCATTTCTGGGATTCAAAAATATCAGTCAGACCGGTCAGAGGACTTCCGTCAGAAATGTTTGTTGAGTACCACAGATCATCCATCATGAACGGCACTTTTGCGTTTGCCATAAAAAGAAGGGCAACCGATACGAGCATCAAAACCGAACCGGCCAAGGTGCCTGCGCCGGCAGCCGGTCTTGTGATCCCGTCACCTTTATTGATTTTTCCAGCACCCTCTTTTGTCATATATGATGGCAGATATCAGATCCTGAAGCGGTAGCCCACACCCCATATGGTCTCTATGTATTTTGAATCTCCGCTCACATCGCCGAGTTTTTCACGTATCTTCTTTATATGAACCGTTACAGTGGCAATATCCCCCACGGATTCCATTCCCCATATGTTCCGGAACAGATCATCCTTGGTGAATACTTTGTTGGGATTTTCAGCAAGAAAAGTAAGAAGTGAAAATTCCTTGGTGGTGAATATCTTCTCTTCACCGTTTACGAATACTCTTCTTGCGGTCTTGTCGATCTTGATATCCTTGATCTCAATGATGTCATTAACAGCTTCTTTGCTTGCTGAGCCCACCAGTCTTTCATAACTTGCAAGGTGCGCCTTGACTCTTGCGACCAGTTCTCCGGGAGAAAAGGGCTTAGTTATATAATCATCCGCTCCAAGTCCCAATCCTCTTACTTTATCAATATCATCCTTCCTTGCAGAAAGAATGACTATGGGGATATTTTTTTCCGCTCTTACGCGTCTGCAGATCTCGAAACCGTCTATGCCGGGAAGCATGAGATCCAGCACTATCAGGTTAAAATCTTCAGAAAGAGCAGCCTCAAGACCGGTATCTCCCCTGTCACAGATAACCACTTCAAAGCTGTTCATCTCAAGATAGTCTTTTCCAAGGTCGGCGATCTCTTTTTCATCTTCAATAATAAGAATCCTGGCCATATATATCCTCCTTATGCTTTCTGATGATAAAGTGCATACATGTTCCTTTTCCTTCTACAGATGTGGCCCAGATCCTGCCACCGTGATCTTCTATTATCTTTTTTACGATCGAAAGCCCGATACCGCTTCCGCCCCGGGCTGTAGTACGCGCCGAATCCGCCCTGTAAAACCTGTCAAATATCCTGGGCATGTCGGATGCAGAGATCCCCTTACCGTTATCTTCCATCTCCACAACAACATCATCGCCGCCGTCAAGGACCCTGATGGATATCTTCTTTTCATCCTTATCCATGTACTTGACGCTGTTTCCTATTATGTTGTTTATGACCTTACGAAGCTGCTCGGGATCTGCGATTATCACCGTGTCGTCAGGCAGAGAATTTTTATACTCAAATCCGATGCCCCTGTTGTCCATATCAAGTCCGACTTCTTCGGCACAATCGTTAAAATAATCCTTCACCTTAAGCTTAAGGAAATTGTATACGACATTGTCACTGCATGCATTGGAGAAAGCCGTCAGCTCGTTAATGAGCTTATCCATCTCAACTGCTTTGTCATATATGGTCTTCAGGTATTTTTGCTGCTTTTCAGGTGTTGATGCGACACCGTCTAAGATTCCCTCAACATATCCTTTTATGGAAGTAATGGGGGTCTTCAGATCATGGCTTATGTTTGATACAAGTTCGCGGTTTTTGTTCTCCTGCTCAATACTCTTAAGCTCATTTTCACGGAGCCTCACTCTCATATTTTCATAATCGCTGATGAGCTCCACGATATCCGCACTGGCATCTTCCGCCTCTACGGCATATTCGAAATTACCTTCCCTTACCTGGTTCAGACCCTTTGAAAGCTTGGTAATGGGATCGAGTATTCCGTGCTTATTCCAAAATGTAACAAGAAGCGCAGTGAAAAACAGGATAAGGATCACGGCGGCAAAAAGCCCCCGGGCCGTGTCTGCACTCATGTTCTCATCCGTCCCAAGGAGTTTGAATGTTATTCCTATGAGAAAGGCCGGAACAAATGCCACCACGGCAAATGTAAGGTATATCCTTGTTTTAATTTTCATCCGTTTCGGTTTCACTTTGGGCATCTCCTGATGCTTGCTGTTTGGCTACGATGGAATAAACATAAGGAAAATACGAGTTGTAAATTACTTTTCTGTTAAACGAAACCTTGTTGGCAACTATCGCATTATGTCTCTTGATATATGCTTCGCCGACATCTTCGTAACCCGGATTGGGAGTAAAGGTTCCGGTGGATGCGATATATGTACCCACCTCCGTCTTCCAGTTATAGCCACTGTCAAAATACAGTCCTTCTGCATTGGACAGAACATCGCGTCCGATGTAAAGTCTTGAATCCCATTCACAGCCGAACAGATTGAGAAGCGTGGGCAGGATATCAAGAGGAGAAGTGGGCTTGTCGATTATTATGGGGTCCATATCTTCCAGGACACCGCACCAGATGATGGCACGGTTCTTGTCTCTTGCAAGCTGTGAATCCACCTTGTATCCGTACAGCTCATCGAGATAAGGAAGATTGCCCAGATAACTTCCGTTGGTAAGTCCGTAAGGAAAGTGATCGGGAGCAAGCGCTATTACCGTATCATCCTCAAGTCCGTTATCTTCAAGATACTGGAGAGTATATTCAAGTGCATACTCCAGCTCAAGATTTGCCGCTATATACGCTCTTACAGGTTCAGAATAATCTATACCCTTCTCTTCGCACCAGGCATCTATGACAGCCTTGTTTTTCCTGGACATGGCATTTGAAGTAAAATCGTACCTGCTGTGGGCACTTACCGTCATGTAATAGATATTGAATGGCCTGTGATCTGAATAAAGAGGAAGCGTTCCCTGCATCATCTCAAGATCGCTTTCCGGCCATGCTCTTGATATGAGCTTTTCCATTCCGTTTCCGAAACCCATGAAGCCTTCACTGTATCCCAAAAGATTGTGGGTTATATTTCTGCTGTAATAAAGGTCATCATTGTCATGGAAAGCCATTCCGTAATAACCCTTATCGGCTCCCAGCATGGATCCCATATTGGTATACGATCCCTGGGCAGTCATGGTAAGCATTGAATCGCCGCCTGCCAGGGGCATCAGACCGAAGATAAGCTCGAACTCCCCGCCTGTTGTTCCGGCGGTTGCCTGCTCATAATAGTCGTTAAAATTAATGCCTTTTGTGGAAAGCCTGTACAGAGCGGGAGTCAGCTCCGGATCTATGATGCTTCCGGAAAAAGCCTCTGCACAGAAAATGATCAGATTCTTTCCTTCAAACAGTCCGGTGTATTCATTTTTTGAAGAAGGTGTAAGGGATGCAACATAAGAGTTTAGAGTGGAGAAATCATCTCCCTGTGCAGCAAGCGCTTCAAAATCTATATCGTATGCATTAACGCCGTATTCGATCTTCGTCCGGGCTGCCTGCTGAGCTTCACTTTCGGAATCCGTTCCTGTAGGAGTTCCTGAAAGGCCGTCGTCTTCGCCCCCTGTGCCTTCAGTCAGCGCATCAGGTCCGTAAAGATCCTCATCCACTACGATGAAATCCGACATCTCATTTTTGTCGGTACCGACATACTTGATATCAAGGATCAGGGAATTGGCCAGTCCGTAATTCATAACGCTGGACTGGAAATTATATCTTTCGCCGAAGGTCTCTTTATCCACTGCGGAAACGGATATCATTATCATCATAGCCGCAGCTGCCAGGAGACAGAAGCCCGCAGGTATAAGCCCTGCCGCATAACGCATCTGGCGATTGGCCATAACCTCGTCATGAGGCACCTCTTCAGGTTCTGATTCAAGCTCCGGAGTGATGTCCTCATCCGCAAGATCGATAACATCCATTTCGGGAACATCGCCGGATTCCTTTTCCAAATGGGAATAAGATCCGTCTCTTTGCTGCTTCTTCAGCTTTCCGCATTTTAATCCCGCTATGATCCGTCTTCCGAATATGCACCACATGATCGTGGGAATACTGAACAGAATAATATGTGATATTCCGTCCACACTCACAATAAGGACCCTGATGTCCTCACCGAATCCCTTGGCAGCATCCGCAGCAGCGTTGAAGATCGTATATAGATCATAAAAAACCGCAAACTGCCTTTGTATGAACAGCTCCACAAGAAACCATACTTCCGTCGCAACAAGGGAAAAAACAGCGATGATATTGGCAAATACTTTGGGCAGCATGTACACCACCACCGCCAGTGCGCTTCCTATGAGAAGCGAAAAAACAAACATGTAAAAAACGGAAAAATCGATAATAAAAGCCGAAACGGAATATTTAAATAAAAGTTCCGTATAAAAAAACGATATGGCAAAAAAAACCACCGTCAAAAATGCCGATAATGAATAAGAAACCTTTCCGGTTTTATTCTTTTTAAAAATCTTCATAATACTTCAATCAGCCGTGCAGACCCCTTGCCTGACGATCCATATCCTCTACTACGATGTCATAAATCTCACCCAGTGTCCTGCAATATTCAAGGATCTTCCAGGGCTCGTTGGTATGGAAATGAATCTTCACAAGTTCTTCATCTCCCGCAGCCACAAGGCTGTCTCCCACAAAATTCTCGGTGATATAATCCCTGATCTCATCTTCGTCAAGATCCTCGTTCTCGCTCTCGATGAGAAGCTGTGTGTCATATCTGAATTCAATACTCTGTTCCATAGTTCCTCCTATTAAAAAACATTTTTACGTGTTCAGATTTCCTTGAGCATGTCAGCAACAAGCTTTGCACAGTGGCGTGCTGCGGCTTTTTCAAATGTAGGATAATCCTCCTCGGCGGAACCGTCCGCTTTATCGGATATAGCCCTGATTATCACAAAAGGCACACCGTTAAGATATGCACACTGTGCAATGGAAGCTCCCTCCATCTCCGCACAGTCTGCCTCAAAATTCGTAATGATACGGTTCTTCACCTCGGAACTAGATATAAACTGGTCACCGCTTGCAACCCTTCCAACACGGAAGTTTAAGTCAGGCTGGGTCTGACTGATGCATTTTTCAGCCGCTTCAATAAGGTGTGCATCAGCGGGAAATTCCCTGACTCCAAGTTGGGGCACCTCACCAATCTTGTAATTAAAGATGGTAACATCAACATCATGATGAACCGCATCCTTTGAGATGAGAATATCTCCGATGTTAAGGTCATTGTTTAGAGAGCCCGCAACACCTGTGTTGATAATATGTGTAACATCAAAAAGATCACACAGGATCTGTGCACACAAAGATGCGTTCACCTTACCTATCCCGCATCTTACGACTACCACATCAATACCGCCTATCCTTCCGGCATTAAATTCCATTCCCGCTTTTTTGGTGACCACGGGATCTTTAAGCTGTCCCTTGAGAGAACTGACCTCCAGCTCCATTGCTCCGATTATTCCGACTTTTACCATAAGGTCCTCCGAATAAATCATCAACCATGACAAAACAAATACACAAATATCTCTATTTGTGAAATGTGCACAAAACCTTTGTTATTTTACCATAAATATGTCGGTTTTACTATATCTTAAAGAAGAAAACCGATCTTTTTTACGTATCAGTATTTATTGGCCTTGCGGGCTTTCATACTCTCTTCAAAGCCTTCACCGGTGATGGGCTCGGAAAAGAAGAAGCCCTGGATCAGGTCGCAGCCCTGGCTTGCAAGGAAATCAACCTGTTCCTTCTGTTCCACGCCCTCTGCCACCGTCTTCATATTAAGGGCAGCCGCAAGCTTTATGGTCTCGGCAACGACAAGTCTGCCTCTTTCGCCGGCATTGTCTCCGCGGAAGAATTCGGCATCGATCTTAAGAACATCAAGAGGCATATCCTTCAGGGAATTGAGGGATGAATATCCTGATCCGAAATCGTCCATGGATACCTTGAATCCGTATTCCCTTAACTTATCAATTGTTTTTACAAGAGCGTTCTTGTCATCAAAGAAAGCACTCTCCGTCAGTTCGATCTCTATGAGCTCTCTGGGCGTTCCAACCTTGTCGACGATATCCCTGATCTGCTCCGCGAGATCCTCTTCGATAAAATGTGCCCTGGACACGTTGACCGATACGGGTACGCAATTATATCCCCCGTCGTACCACTTCTTCTGGTCCCTTGCCACATGCTCGATCATGTAGTGGTCTATCTTTGTTATAAAACCGTTGGATTCAAAAATCGGGATAAATTTCCCGGGAGAAATGAACCCGAATTCCGGTGACTGCCAGCGGACAAGCGCCTCCGCTCCCTTAAGTTCCTGGGTTATGGGATCATACTTGGGCTGGTAATAAACGAGGAACTGCTCATTTTCCAGAGCTTCCATGGCATGAGCCTCCACCTGGTCCTGCCATTTTTTCTCCTCCACAAGCTTTACGTCAAAGAATGCGATGGATGAACCCTCATTGGAAGGAATTGTCCCTCTTGCGGTACAGGCATTGTTGTACTCAATTTCAAGGTCGATATCCTTACGTCTTACGATCTTTCCGTCCCTGTCTCTGGAAGGCAGCAGAACACTGGCTCCGATATGATAGGTGAAATTAATGCTTCCTTCGATATTTTCAAGTTCCTTTATCAGGAGATTAAGCCTGTCCACTATGTGATCCTGATTCGTAACTTTCAAAAGGAGCATGAACTCTTCGGGATTTCCGTGGGCATACAGCTCACCTTTTTTCAGATGCTCACCAATCTTTTTGTATATGGTACGGAGTATCTCTTCACCCTCGGAAACCGAATGACACAGACAGAAGGTATTGTATTTGGCAAAAAACAGATTGACCACAACATACTGATAAGATGCATTGCGCCGTCTGCTTAATATCTTTTCACCGTTATAGTAAAACCACATCCTGTTATGGCCCTTGGTGACAAGATCAAAGAAGAACAGTTTCATTGCCCTTGCCTGGCTTCTGATATTGCCCACCATATTGACGATGAAAAGAAGGAAGATAACGAGAAACAGGACCAAAAATACACCGCTTACGATCACAAGGAACATAAGGTCCCCGATATTGATCGTCACATAGCCCTTACCGATAAAAAAGACATCTTTGTCATCAAGCTTTGTGCCTATCCAGATGGGAAGCCTGACCTGCTCGGAACTGCCAAGACTGAATGCAAAATCCGCGGCCTGATCCGAAGGATCGTAACCCTCGAGATCTTCGTCCAGATCATCATCCGATATCTCGGAAATGATCTTTCTTATTCCGGCCCAGTCAAAACCTATATCACCGGTCCTGTCGATACTGATAAAGGAATATCTGGTATCGTTATAGAAGATCACCGGGTAATCTCCCCTGAAATCAGATGCACTATTGCCCTCATAGTCACAGGTATTATAAACATCCCCGTAAAGCAGATCCCCCGTGCCAGCATCTCTTATGATGAACTCCGCTCCGCTGTCGCCGATAAGCTTAAGGACCTGTTCGGAAAAAGCCTCATCCTCACTTTCGTCATATACAGTCGAAAGATACAGAACCTTTTCACACTCCGTAGACAGTTTTGTTATGAGAAGATAATTGACAAAGATGACCAGAGCATATACCAGGATGCCCACAGCCGCTATACAGGCAAGAAGAAAAAGAACTATGGAAAGCCAGCCGTTTTTCTTCTTCAGTTTTGAGATCCTTTTGATGTGTTTTCCGCGCATGACAAAGCCCCTTCATAACAATAATTCAACATATCGATTATACCAAAATACGCTCCCCATTGGTGAATTTTCCTTAAAATAGTAATTTCGGAACGAATTATGCTAAAATTGGTAAAGATTTATGAGGAGTAAACGTTTGTGGCCAAAAAGGTAATAAGCATACTCGGAAAGATCCTTCTGATCCTTTCCATAGTATTTGTTGTGATAAAAGTAAAAAAACTCGGGATCGATTTTTCGGCGATACAGGACATCCCGAGGCTTATGGTTGTCTTTTTTGAAGCCCTCATCCTCAGCATCCTGGGAACTTTTCTACTGGCATATATCTGGAGTGACTGGATCAAAGCACTTTCAGAGAAAGAAGTTTCCCGAAAAAAAGCTTTATCAATCTATGGAAAATCGGTCATAGGAAAATATCTGCCGGGCAATGTGATGCACTATGTTGAAAGAAACATCTTTGCCGCAGATTACGGACTGTCCCAAAAAAAGATCACCCTTTCAACCGTTATGGAGATCATTTCCCAGGTGTTGTCCGCTCTCATCGTATCGGCAATCCTGCTTCCTTCTTTTATGTGGAACAGGATCTACAAAGCGATAGAAGACAGACTATACATACTGGCAATTATAGGTATCGCCGGCACAGTACTGTTCATTGTTCTTTTGATCATTGCGATAAAAAGATTCCATGATTCGGGAGATCTTTTCGGGGCAAAGCCCGGCACATTCCTGAAGACATTTATTAAGGCTGTAGTTCTGAGCACAGTCTATATCCTGAGCGGCGGACTGGGAATGCTGTTCATTGCAATAAACGTAATCGGACAACTGCCTGCAGGAAGTGCAAGACTGATACTGTCATCATATTCCGCAGCATGGGTTTGCGGCTTTGTTATTCCCGGGGCTCCGGGTGGCATCGGTGTAAGAGAAGCGATCCTGACGGTGCTCTTACAAAGCAGATTCGGAACATCCCTTATGTTCATGGTGATCTTTCACAGACTGATCACCATAATCGGTGACTTCTGTGTTTATGTAATATCAAGATTCCTGCTGCCGCTTGCTGACAGAGGCAGTGAGAATACTAAATCCCATCCGGAGAAAAAGATAAATGAAGATTAAACCGGACAAAAAAACAGTTCGTCTTATCACGATGGCAATACTGTCATATGTTAATGCCATAGCCATGCAGTATGTCACACACATAAACGGTGACGGCGGCCCCTATACCGGAACACAGCTCTACTCCTTTATTCCCGAATCCGTTCTCTGGTTTATTGCATGCTTTTATCTGCTTAACAGATTCGCAGAAGAAAGTGTATTAAAGAAAAAAGGAAAACTCATTTTGTCCCTTGTCTTCGGTTTCGGACTGGCATTTACCGCGGTATGGGGACAGGAGATTCTTTACAACCTGACACTCTGGGACAAACCGGACAGGATAAGGAACGCATTTTTCGCTGCCCTTGGGCTTATGATCTTCACCGTACCCTTCATAAGTTTCATAACAGGACTTTTTGATAAAGCATCTGAAAGCTGCAAAAAA
>CAMPAP010000070.1 GCA_946631935.1 uncultured Lachnospiraceae bacterium
AGATGTATAGCTGTTCTCGTTATCATACCATGAAACAACCTGTACCTGAGTTGTGCCATTGTCAAGAGGCAGAACCATTGTCTGAGTTGCATCGAAGAGAGAACCGTATGTCATACCAACGATATCGCTGGAAACGATCTCATCTGTGTTGTAACCGAAGCTCTCGTTTGAAGCAGCCTTCATAGCGTCATTGATCTGCTCCTTTGTAACAGCGCCTTCTACAACAGCTGTAAGGATTGTTGTAGAACCTGTAGGAGTAGGAACACGCTGTGCAGCACCGATAAGCTTGCCGTTCAGCTCAGGGATAACAAGGCCGATTGCCTTAGCAGCACCTGTTGAGTTGGGAACGATGTTGCAAGCTGCAGCACGTGAACGTCTCTTGTCGCCCTTTCTCTGAGGTCCGTCGAGAGTCATCTGATCGCCGGTGTAAGCGTGAATGGTGCACATGATACCGGACTTGATGGTAGCAAGATCGTTAAGAGCCTTAGCCATGGGAGCAAGGCAGTTGGTGGTGCATGATGCAGCAGAGATGATCTTGTCATCAGCGGTAAGTGACTGATGGTTAACATTGTATACGATGGTAGGAAGATCGTTTCCTGCGGGAGCAGAGATGATAACGTGCTTAGCACCTGCGTCGATGTGTGCCTGAGCCTTATCCTTGCTGGTGTAGAATCCGGTACACTCAAGTACAACGTCTACTCCGAGCTGTCCCCAAGGAAGATCAGCAGCCTTAGCCTCAGCATAGATGGTGATCTTCTTGCCATCTACAGTGATGCTGTTCTCATCGAAAGAAACCTTATCTGCTAAAGCATACTTTCCCTGTGTTGAGTCATACTTAAGAAGATGAGCGAGCATCTCAGGAGAAGTAAGATCGTTGATAGCTACGATCTCGAATCCCTCAGCACCAAACATCTGTCTGAAAGCAAGACGACCGATACGGCCAAAACCATTGATTGCAACTTTTACTGCCATTTTCAATTCCTCCTAGAATTAAATGATTTTACTGACAAAATCTTTGTCAAATTTTTATCAGCCGATAGAAATCATTTTACAGTTTTCACTCCTTAAATTCAAGTAAAAACGGGCAAATACTACGGCCGAAAAATAACTTGCGTTATACCTGCTTCTTACCGCACTCGGCACAAAAGGCAGATCCGGGCTCAAGCTCGGCACCGCAGAACTTACACTTGGGCTTTGCTGCGGGCTTGGGCTTATCCTCAGTCTTAACAGGGAACTTAAATCCGCACATGTTACAGTAAAGGCTCTTGAGAACAACTTCGTTCTCGCACTCGGGACATGCCTTAAGTCCTTTCTCTGCAAGCTCTTCGGAAACGATCGCATCATATTTACTCTTGATCTTACCGATCTCGGCGATCTGATCGTTAAAAAGAGATGCTCTGGGAACCTCAGCAGGTCTTTTTCCGTTGGATACACCGCACGCCTTATAGAACTTCTGTCCGAGAGCCTGATATGCCGTATCAAGCTGAACCTTAAGTTCTTCCTTCTCAGCAGTTCTCTCGGCAGGAGATCTTTTTTCGGATGCGTTCTCCTTCTTCTCTTCCTTTACCTCGACATCTTCTTTTTCAAGTTCTGCCATTTTCAAGTACCTCCCATATACTTTGTTTCATTATGTCATCATTCCCCTCGGAGTTTTGAAATCCTCCATATGCAGATGACAGCGAATCAATTATACCATTGTAAGCCATATAATAAAAGAAATGAAAATGTAGAATATAAGTGTTAAAATATCAGCATATTTACTTAAAAAACGATTTTCAGGGAGATACAAAATGGCAATACTATCAGACTGTCATATGCATTCAAACCACTCACTTGATTCGGAAGCAAGCATGGAATCAATGATCCGGAAAGCCTTAGAGCTGGGCCTTGATACCATCTGCTTCACGGAACACCAGGATTTTGATTATCCATTTGAAAAATACGAAGAACTGGGTGGCGGTACCTTTATACTCAATGCAGACTCATATTTATATGAACTTCTGAGCATGCGCGAAAAATACAGAGACAGGATAAGGATCGAATTTGGCGTGGAGCTGGGTCTTCGTACAGAAAGCGTTAAAAAGAACCTGATCTTTGCCAGAGAGCATGAATATGATTTCATAATAGGTTCGATACACCTGGTAGATGACGAGGATCCCTATTTTCCTCAGGCCTTCGAAGGAAAAACCGACGATGAGGTCTACAGAAGATATTTTGAATCAACATACGAGAACATTAAAAAGTTCACTAATTTCGACGTTCTGGGACATATGGATTACATTTTCAGATACGGTCCCGGAGGAAAAAGAGAATACAAATATTCCGAATACGGTGAGATACTTGATGAAATTCTGAAATTCCTGATAGAAAACGAAAAGGGAATAGAACTCAACACCGGCGGAATAAAAAAGGGAATGAAAGAATTCCACCCCTGCATGGAGGTTCTGAAAAGATACAGGCAGCTGGGAGGCGAGATAATCACCGTGGGATCCGATGCTCACAAGCCGGAAAACATCGCGGACTGCTTTGACAGGGTTCCGGATGTACTTGAGGAAGCAGGATTCAAATATTACTGCATCTACGAAAACAGACTTCCCGAATATCATAAATTATGACAGAACCTGTTATCCCGGATAATACCGTGTCAAAAATGTTACACCGTTAACAAAGAGCTGCATCAACAGCAAAAAAGCCTGTCATACAGTGATGTGTATGACAGGCTCTTATTATGCACTTCTCCGTCATTTATAAAAATATGTTTTACCCTACTCTCTTATTTCTATAACATCATCCAGAACATAATGGAATGAAGGCGCTGAAGCATCGGCATTTTCGTGATATCCTCCGGAAAGATCGATCCTGTCCTCAGGATCAAAAGGATCGGTTCCGGTATAATCTCCCTTAAAAACTATAAGGGATTCTTTTTCAAATTCATCCTTGGTCTCGTTTATAAGATCTGCCGCATCTGCAGGAGCAATGGCGGAATTAAGTTCGACTATCTCCACCCATTCCTTGTCAAATCCTGCCCATGCATCATTACCGTGCACCCTGCCGTCAATATGGCTTTCAATGGTTTCTCCCGCAAGGACAGCTTCAATTGCGGAAACCATATAGGGTGTCCAGTTAAGACGTGAGCTTATAAGAGACGTTGTGGGAGCAACATCCGCCATGGAACGGTTGTATCCCACATGGTAGATCCTGTGATAAAAAGTAGATGCTTCTTCACAGGCAACGGCAGGCCCCGTGGTATCGGAGTGCTGTGTGATTATGACGCACCCTTCGTCAATAAGCTTTTTTGCACATTCTTTTTCAACATGATAATTCCCCCATGTATCAACATAGCGGACTATCATCGTAGCTTCAGGAACAATCTGTCTTACACCTAAGAAAAAAGCAGTGTATCCGCTGATGACCTCAGCGTAAGGAAATGCGGCAACGCACCCTACCTTGGCCTGGGAAACATCAATCTGTCCTTCTTCTATCATATCTCTTAATTTAAGTCCCGCAACAAGTCCCGTTATATATCTGCCCTGATAAATCTCACCCATAAAATTGTGATAATTGGGAAGAACGGGATCCACATTTGCATCTTCACATGTTGCCATGCAGAACT
This sequence comes from uncultured Lachnospiraceae bacterium, assembly GCA_946631935.1. Classification (GTDB taxonomy): domain Bacteria; phylum Bacillota; class Clostridia; order Lachnospirales; family Lachnospiraceae; genus AC2028. Next base: position 3,614 of record CAMPAP010000070.1, read on the forward strand.
CTATTTCCGGATGATCGGCGGCGATAAGCTTTGCGGTCTCTCCGTATCCGTAGCTTGTAAGAAAAATGATGTCGCATTTTTCATTTACAAGGTCCATTATGGAAGGCTCGCAATTAGTTTCGCTGACATTGTATTTTGCAACGACCTCGACCCTGTCTCCGAACATTGAAGATATTGCTTCCTGTGAACTGACAAAGTTCATGGTATAAGGCATGCTCTCATCACCGATATACACAAAACCGGCTTTGATTGTCTTGCTGTCATCGGCAGGAAGCCCGTCTTTCTCATATTTAAAAACGAAAGTGACAAGAACAAGTAATATAGCCGTCAAAAGAGGCACATAGATTATTTTTTTCATGATATGAACCTCCTTAGTTTATCTTGTATCCGAGTATCTCGTCCAGTTTGCCTTCTTTTGCAAGCTTAAGCATGATATCTGCGATCTCGGGATCAAACTGTGTACCCTTGCAGCGCTCAAGCTCGCCGTAGACATAGGATGCATCAAGCTTCTTACGGTATACTCTGTTCTGTGTCATTGCATCGAATGCATCCGCCACACCGATTATCCTTCCGTAAAGAGGTATGCCTTCTCCTTTAAGTCCCTCGGGATATCCGGTTCCGTCATATTTTTCATGATGATACTTGGCACCTTCAACAACATGTTCTACAAGAGTAAAATCCTTAAGGATCTCAGCACCTCTTGTAACATGCGTCTTCATAACAGCATATTCTTCATCGGTAAGCTTTGCGGGCTTATTAAGTATTCTGTCTGGAATACCGATCTTTCCGATGTCATGAAGAAGTGCCGCTTTGCGGATATTTTCACATTCCTCTTCCGTAAATCCAAGTTCTTTTGCGATAAGAGCGGAATATTCGGACACTCTCTTTGAATGAAGGCTGGTATTACCATCCTTTGCATCAACGGTACGTGCAACAGCCATGATGGTCTCGTTGCTCATCTTAACCTGCTGCTTTGCGACTTCAACTTCTCTCTTCTGAATATCCAGTGTCCTCTTCATCCTGGTCCTTGCAAAAAGAAGGGTAAACCATACAATTGCAACAGAACCCACAAGGAACATATAAGCCGTAAAGCCCACAGAATCCCAAATGGCTGTTTCTCTCACGATATGGTATTCGCTTTTTTCAAGTACCGCACCTTCCGCATCGACGACAGAGATGATGAACTTATTGTTACCATATGGAATATCGTTATACTGGACTCCCGTAAAATCGCTCAGAGGTATCCTGGTCTCGGAAAGATCGACACCGGGCAGTGAGTAGACCACATCCGGAGTTGCGAGAGTGTAATTTATGATCTCAGGATAAAGATAGATCCTTGAGGAATTACGGGACATGAAAATGTCAGAGCCTCTGTCAACACTCTGATCCACACCGTCTATGGTTACCTTATTAAGGATCATGCGGTAGGTCTTATGATCTCCGGAATAATTATTCAGATCAAGGGAATATGCACCCTTAACACCGGAAAGATATAAAATATCGGAATCAGTCTGGACATTCCATGAATTAACCGTAAGAGCGCTCATAAGTCCTCTTCCGGAATCGATCAGCTCGCATTCCATATTGGGAACATCCGAAAGAAGATCCTCTTCTTTCAGCACATACAGTCCGGCGCTGCAAAGAACAAAGCCCCTTCCGTTTTTGCTCACTACATAATCGTAATTGTTCGTATAAGGGAAATTTGCGATGTAGTGAATGGAATAATCCGTATCGATCCTGTTAAGTCCGTTTGAGCATATGGCAATGAGTCTCTTGTCCCTTGTTCCGCATATGCGGAGGATAACACCGGAGCTTAATCCGTTATCTTCATTAAAATGGTCAACAACCTTCATGTTCTTTACGGCAGCGATACCGTCACCGTCTGACCCAACAAGAAGAGTTCCGTCTTCTTTCTCATATACGCAAAGTATCATGGCGCTTAAAGAAAGATCATCCATGGACAGGCGCCCTGTTATACGGCCGTTTTTATAGAAAAAGAGCCCCGTATCTCCGGAACATACAACCGTTCCATCGCTTAAAGTAACAGAAAGCCTTACCCAGTCACAGAACTGTCCGTTTTCCGAGTTGAATTCTTCAATCTCGCCGTCTTTACCGATCCTGTAAAGACCTCTTCCGTAGCAGCAGATCCACAGATTTCCATTATCGTCTGAATTAAGACACCTGATCCTGTCGGAAGCAAAAAACTCAGTCACCTCATCTTCATATGCTTTTCCGGAAGAATCGATGCAGTCAAGTCCGGAATCCGTTCCGCAGTACATACGGCCGTTCCAGAAAGCAACGGAATTGACTACCTTTGACTTAAGTCCCGCAGCTCCGTAATAATCGGTAAAGGGAGACCTGGACATACGCATGATTCCGGCTCTTGAAGATGCGAACCAGTAGTTACCCTGATAATCCGTGATCATATGATCGATGGAATTCTTGAATTCGCTGAGAAGTATGGTACCTGTTTTTCCGTTAGGAAGAATATATCCTACTCCGCGGTCTGCGCAGGCAAATATGATCCCATCATCAGTATATGACAGGGAGTTGATGTTTTCATCTTCTCCTATCTTGTAAGAACCTACTCTCTTTAATCCGGAACCGATCTCATATTTAAAAACGGTTCCATCCGAACATCCAACGTAGAGATAACCGTATGCATCAAAACAGCTGCAGGTAAACTTTCTTTCCGAAATCTCTGAAACGGCTCTGTGAAGTATCTTTCCTCCGTTTAAAATGAAAAGGTCTCCACCGTTTGTAACGGAGCATACATTTCCGTTTTTATCTGCGGAAAGATCATGGGAATAAATGACATCATCAAGAGTATTGCTTATCTTAAGTCCGTCTTCAAGATCATATACCTGCATTGAACCGGCAGTTCCGACATAATAATAACCGTCGCTTCCCCTGATGATGCTTCTGACCGAATTAGCCGGAAGGCCTGTACTTCTGTCAATGACATTAACAGCCTTTTCTTTGATACACATGGTAAGACCGTTATCATTGGTTCCAACCCACAGTCTTCCTTCATCATCAACATACAGACAGTTAACATTTCTGACGGAAGGAAAATTCATGAATGTAAAATCCCTTCCGTTATATCTGTAGAGACCCGCATAAGTACCGATCCACAGGATACCGTCGGGAGTTGAAGCTATATCATTTGCTTCACCGCAGGGAAGTCCGTTATTGCTAGAATATACAGTCTGGACATAGGAATAAAATTCCATATCCAGATCGCCGCCTGTAAACAATTCATAATCGGAAACAGTATCCGAAGAAACAGTATCTTCGGAAACCTTATCATTTTCTTCGGCACTGACACTGAGTGCGCTTCCTTCAATAACGGAGGAAGGAATGATGATCAAAAGGATCAAAAGAGCTGCGGTTTTTTCGGTTTTCTTATTTTTTGATGTATGAGTTTTATTTCCGAATGGTGTTTTCAGAAGGAATAAAAGAATATAAAACAATTGAAGGGTGATAACCTTATCGGGAAAATCAATATAGAATTCTCCCAGTAAATATGCGGGGATATGGTATCCTGTTTTTTCTATTATAAAACCTGAAACACCGTCACCCCAGATATTACCGACAGCACCGTCATAAAGATTATAGTTGATGATAACGGAAAATAGAGTTGCCACAAGGCTTGCGTTGGTACAGCAGATCATGGTCTCAAAGGCATTTTTTAAGCATCCTTTTCGAGCACTCACGCCGCATATAACACCAACAGCCGCACCTACGATACCGTAGATCCAGGTCTTTTCAACAAACATTCCAAAGATAAGATTTGTGGCAAGTCCGCACGCAGCTCCCTGAATGGGACCGAGAG
>CAMPAP010000071.1 GCA_946631935.1 uncultured Lachnospiraceae bacterium
CCTTTTCCCCCATCTTCATAAGAGTAATACCGGTTCCTTCAAGCTGTTTTTCTGCCTGGAGAAAATATCTGCCATCCGTCCAAAGATAAGCATTATCTTCGGTTATGACCATCTGTCCGTTGGATCCGTCAAAGCCGGAGAAAAATTCCCTGCCTTTGAAATGATCGCTCACATATTCGGACATATGAAAATCACCATCCGGAACATAGTAAAAATCGATCCCTGAGGTCTTCATCTCATTTCTCAAGTCCTCTATCCTGTTTTTATATACATCAGCATTAAATCTTTTCATCTTAATCTCCGCAAAACAATACCGCCACCACAGGCAGCGGTAATGCTTTTCATTTTATTTAAGAAAATCCTTTATTACATCCTTCATTTTATCAACATCGCATTCGGTCTTATGAAGCACCGGAGCCGACCTGATGTCTTCAATAGCCTGAGGAATGGGCACGTTGGAGATCCTGGCCAGATCATCTATGAGCTCAAAATCTGTCTTTTTATCATACTCGGGATCTATGGCATTCATTACGGATCTTGTGAACTTGTAAGGGCTTGCGGTAGATGCGATGACCACAGGAGTGTTATCGCCGGTTGCTTTTTTATATTCATCACAAACATATGAAGCAACAGCAGTATGGGTATCGATCACATATCCGGAAGACTTGTAGATCTTGGCGATCTGATCCGCCGTCTGCTCTTCGTCAGCATATCCTCCGTAGAAATCCTTAAGACCTGCTTTTTCGGAATCGTTAATGGTATACTTTCCGTTTCCTGAAAGTTCTCCCATAAGCTCTGCACATCTGTCTGCATCACAGCCTGCAATGAAATAGATAAGCCTTTCGAGATTGCTTGAAATAAGAATATCCATTGAAGGAGAGCTTGTTACATGGAACTGTCTGTTCCTGTCATAGGTTCCGGATTCGAAGAAATCAAAGAGAACCTTATTGGTATTGGATGCGCAGATGAGCTTGCCAACGGGAAGTCCCATGTTTTTTGCATAAAATGCAGCGAGAATATTTCCGAAATTTCCTGTAGGCACGCAGATATTTATCTTATCGCCGTCCTTGATCCTCTCCTCTTTCATGAGGCGGGTATAAGCATAAATGTAATAACAGATCTGGGGAACCAGCCTTCCGATGTTGATGGAGTTAGCGGATGAAAAAACAAATCCCTTCTCATCAAGCTCTGCTGCAAATTCCTTATCGGAAAATATATTTTTAACTCCGGTCTGGGCATCATCAAAATTACCGTGGATGCCGACTACTTTTGTATTGGCACCGCGCTGTGTTACCATCTGTTTTTCCTGTATCGGAGAAACACCACTCTTGGGATAAAATACAACTATCCTTGTTCCGGGAACATCCGCAAATCCGGCAAGAGCTGCTTTACCGGTGTCACCGCTTGTTGCAGTCAGGATAACTATCTCTTTATCAAGTCCGTTCTTTTTTGCCGCAGTTGTCATCAGATGAGGAAGAAGGGAAAGTGCCATATCCTTAAATGCGATCGTCGCACCGTGGAAAAGCTCAAGATAATAGGAACCCTCAGCCTCAGCAAGAGGAGCTATCTCTTCAGTATCGAATTTTGAATCATACGCAGAGCTTATACATTTTTTAAGCTCATCTTCGGTATAATCGGTAAGGAAAAGCTTCATGACTTCGTAAGCAAGTCCCCGATAATCCATCTCTGAAAGCTCAGAAAGGCTTTTATCAAGTGCAGGGATCTCAGAAGGAACAAAAAGTCCTCCGTCAGGTGCAAGTCCCTTGAGTATTGCCATTGAAGCGGTATATTTTTCCTTATCGCCTCTTGTGCTTGAATAACTGATCTCTTTCATTTTTCCAATCCTTTTTATATATTCTTTTTTATATTTTTAAATACCCTTATGTTAAAATACAGATATGAATTCCCGGGATAAAAAAACGTCAAAGGGCGTATATATTTATAAAACACCCGCAGGTACCGTTCTTTACCGCGCTTCCGTGACCAAAAACGGAAGACATATCTCCCTGGGCTCATATCCTTCCGAAAAAAAAGCTTCGGAAGCATATAAATGCGCAATAAAAGTACTTGAAAATGTTAGCATTACATTGAATGATTTTCAAGATTTTAAATGCCTTAAATACGAAAAAGCGGTAATTCTCATCAATTTAAGGGACAATGACTTCTATTTCGGCACTCCCATCTATCTGAAAAAGGATTATTTCAACTATCATCTAAGCCCTGATGTGATCTTTACATTTGACCTTGAAGACCTCTTCTATTTTTCATCCCATAAAATATCAAAAAGAGGCGGTCACTTCTTTGTGGCTGATTACGGTTCACAGCTTTCCATAGGATCAAGGTTCGGCTTAAAGCCCTATTCCGTGGTCGGAAGGGACTGTAACTTTATAAACGGTGACATCTTCGATTACAGAAGAGAAAACCTTGAGATCTTAAACACCTACCACGGAGTGATCCGTGAAAAGAAAGGCTATACCGCAAGGATTCACACTTCGGGATACACAAAGATAGGAACATACGAAACAGCCCTTGAAGCCGCAATAGCATATAATAAAGCGGTTGATATCCTGAAAAAAAAGGATAATACAAAAAACTTTCCCGAAAACTACATAGATGAAGTCTCGGGAAAGGTTTATGCCGAAATATACAACAAGCTCACCATCAATCCCGGAATTTGAAACATGGGGACGGTTCCGCCGTTTCATTTATAGTAATGCCATGATCGTTGGTAAACTATTTTTTGTAAAACGGCGGAACCGTCCCCGTGTTTCATTTTTGCGTATAATCAATAAATGAAATCGTCAGATCGGAGTACCCTTTGACTCCGTCAACAGTGGCGTTGTTCGTATATTCCCACATGGTGAAAGCATAAGGGTAGTCCGGTAGGTCTCCGTGATTATCAAGCCATATATCGATATCCGAGAATTTACTCAGATCTATCTCTTTTATGAGAAATTCCTTATCAGCTCTTATGATGCAGTTAAATCCGCCGTTTTTTATCTCGTCACAGACAGTTCTTAATATTTCCGTTTTTTCGGCCTTTGTCAATTCCTCGATCCTGGAAGTATCATTATCAACAAATCCGATATCTATACAAAGCGGATATGTGATCTTATAATCCGTAACCGCGGTCTTTAAAATATTAGCCTCTTCTATGGCCTCTTCAAGGGTCACGGCCTGGGATGTAAAGTAAAGACCAATATTGAGTCCCGCCTGGTTTGCTCTTGAAAGATTATCCGCAAAATAGTCATCAAAGGTAACCGTTCCCGTACCGTAGCCCCTGACTCCCACTCTGAGCATCACAAAATCAATGCCGCTGCTCTTTACCTTGTTAAAATCAACATAATCATCATATTTATCAACTCTCATGCCAAGATAGGATACTTTTTTCCCGTCAATATAATAAGCCATCCTGTCTGACTGAAGAACAAGATTAGAATAGTCATAATCACTCTTTGGAAGATAAGGCGTAATGGTAACCCACTCCTCTTTACCGTTTCTGAGTTTTACCAGAGTATGCTTACCGTCCTTGGCTTCCGGAGGAAGGCCGTCATCTTCTTCAGGCTCAATGGGCTTTTCTTCCTCTTCAGGTTTTACATCGGTACTATCATCTGTTTCTTTCTCCTCGGGATACATATCCCAAAAATCAAGATCTCCGGGTTTGACATCACTGCTTTCAGTTTTTTCTTCAACAATGACATTGCTTACAGCAGGCTCTTCAGGCGCCTGGACTGTATTATGATGAGCAGGTTTTCTGTTGGACAAAAGAACTATAACGATAATAAGAAGTATGAAAAAAGCAGTAACTGCCATGGCAGCAGCTAACTGCGGTGAAATACTGTTCTTGTCATTGTCTCCGGGAAGGTTCAGGTTATTGTTCATTTAAGGTTATCGTACATTTAAGATAATCGTACTTTAAGTTAATCGTTCATTACATGATCTAAGATCAGATAATTGCTTTCTTTGGACATTTATCAACACATACGCCGCATCCTACGCACTTTTCCTGATCTATACGGGCAAGATTGTTTTCAAAAACAATAGCATCCTTTGGACAGTTTTTGGCACACAGGCTGCATCCGATACATCCCACCCGGCAAACCTTCATGACCTCGGGGCCTTTCGAATGTGATGAACATTTAACAAAATGCTTTGCATCATAAGGAACAAGACTGATGAGATGTCTGGGGCATGCACTGACACATTTTCCGCAGGCTTTACAAGCATCCTTGTCAACCACGGCAATACCGTTCACAACATGAATGGCATCAAAAGGGCAAACCGATACACAACTGCCACCGCCAAGACAGCCCTCCCTGCATCCTTTTGGGCCCCCCGCAGGTGCGATATTCATCATTCTGCAGTCAGTAGGACCGGAATAATCCGAAATATCCGAAGCTTTTTCACAGTCTCCGGCACATGCTACAAAAGCACACATCCTTACGCTCTCGCCCGCAGAGGTTCCCATTATCTCAGCAACCTTTACGCCTACTGCAGCTCCGCCCACGGGACATGCATTTACGGGAGCCTCTCCTTTAACGATGGCAGAAGCAAGACCCGAGCAGCCGGGATATCCGCATCCGCCGCAATTATTTCCCGGAAGAGCGGCAAGGACTTTCTCTTCTCTTTCGTCAGTTTGAACTTTAAATGCAATACCTGCAACGCCAAGGAAAATACCAACAAATATTCCGACACAGGCGGTACAAATTGCAGCTGCAAGCATCATACTCATTATTTCAATTCCTCCAAAATACTGTCACAATAAAGCAATCTGACGGCATCAAAGGATACCCGAAAATCCCCAGAATGCTATTGCCATAAGACCTGCAGTAAGAAGAACGATCGGCATTCCTTTAAACGGACCGGGAACCGAATCATTGTATTCCATCTTTTCTCTTATGCCTGCAAGAATGACAATGGCAATGGTAAAGCCAATGGCTGTTCCGAGTCCGTTAAGAATACCTGTTCCTATTCCGTAATTTTTCTGGACATTGCTGACAGCAACTCCGAGAACCGCGCAGTTGGTGGTTATAAGAGGAAGGTAAACACCCAGAGCCTGATAAAGCGAAGGTACAGCCTTTCTCAGAAACATCTCAACAAACTGAACAAGAGCCGCGATAACAAGTATGAAAACGATGGTCTGAAGATAAGTCAGATCAAAGGGTACAAGAATAAACCTGTACATGACACCTGCTACGGCGCTTGCAAGAGTTATGACGAAAATTACCGCGAATCCCATTCCGGCGGCGGTCTTTATCTTTCTGGAAACACCCAGGAAAGGACACAGTCCCAAAAACTGGCTGAGCACTACGTTGGAAACAAGAGACGATCCGACAAGAAGCAGCAGCATATCCTTAATACTTTCCATCATCTTCTCCCCTTCTTTCCTTTAATTCTTTTTTTGATGTCTTATAAGAATTCATAGCTTTATTACAAAATTCCTTGTCTGCACATCTGCTGCAGCCGGCACCGCATCCGGAACCGATCTTTGATACATCCTTACCCTTTGCTGCAAGCTTTGCCTTAATGGCATTTTGTATCGCAACAAGAAATGCAAGTACAAAAAATGCACCGGGTGCAAGAACGAATATTGTAACACCGTAATCCTCAGGAAATACCTGTATTCCGAAAAACGATCCGCTTCCTATAAACTCCCTGAACATTCCCAAAAGTGTAAGGGCAACAGTAAATCCAAGGCCCATTCCTATTCCGTCAAAAAGGGAAACAATGGCGGGATTGTGATATGCAAAGCTTTCTGCACGTCCAAGGATAATACAGTTAACAACAATAAGAGGAATATATATTCCAAGTGATGCATTCAGCGAAGGCAGATACGCTTCAAGAAGAAGCTGGACCATTGTAACAAAGGATGCAACGATCACTATGAATGCGGGTATCCTGACTTTATCCGGAATTACTTTTCTGAGAAGTGATATAAACAGGTTACTCAGCGCAAGGACCGCTGCTGTTGTAAGTCCCATTCCCAGACCGTTTATGGCAGAGGTTGTTACCGCAAGAGTCGGACACATTCCGAGTGTCAGGACAAAGGTTGGATTTTCCTTTATAAGGCCGTTATACAGGCGCTCAAAACATTTATTCATGATGCGCCTCCTTCCGCGGAAATGATACCGCTGACATCAAGAGCTGCATTTACGATATTAACAAAAGCCGTAGTGGTAACGGTTGCACCGCTTATGGCATCGATCTCGCTTTCGGAGGTGCTTCCGGTTTTGGTAAAGGTAATATGATCGGCACTTATATTATGCAGCTGCGGGACAAGTACGTTGCCTGCCTTCATACCAAGTCCGGCCGTTTCAGATATCTCAAGTATTGAGACCCCTCTTAATACTCCGTCCGTTGTAACACCGCACATAACCTTAATGTCACCGCCGTAGCCTTCTGCGGATGTAACTTCAATGGCATAACCTGTACGGTTACCGGAATCATCCAGTGCATAATAGATATTTCCTATGCTTATACCGTTATCAAAAGTAAGGGCGCTGATCTGTTCACGCACATCATCCGCATCCATGAATCCCGCAACATGTGAAAAACCTTCTTCATCGGGAAATACGGCGCTGCAGCTTCTTTCCACCTCAGCCTTCTTCTGCTCTTCTATGGGTTTTAAAGTGATCTCGTGGACAAACCCGAGTGCAAGTCCCGCAAAAAGTGTAATGATAAGGAGGATCAAAGCGTCTTTTAATGCATTCTTAATATCTGAATTCATTACTTTCTACCTCCTTTCCTGAATTCGGAAGGACTTATTCCAAAAGGAACAGGAACCGTAAATTTATCAATAAGGGGAACAATGCAGTTACCCAGGATGATGGCATATGAAACTCCTTCCGCCGAAGGACCGAAAAGTCTGAATATTCCTGTCATGATACCAAGGAATATACCGAAGATGACCTGTCCTTTTTTTGAAACGGGTCTTGTAACATAATCGGTAGCCATAAAGAACGCACCAAGCATAAGTCCTCCGCCTGCAAGATGTGCGGAAAGATATGCAGGGTCAAAACCATGTGAACCGAAGATGCACACAAAGATTGCAAATGAAAGGATATAACTTCCGGGTATCCAAAGATCTATGACACCTGTAAGTATAAGAAGCGCTGCTCCAATAAGAAGCATAAGCACACTTGTTTCTCCTATGGTTCCCGGAACGGAACCGAAAAACATGCTCTTTACATCAACAGCTCCTCCGCTTTTTAATACAGCAAGAGGGGTGGCTCCCGTATAAGCATCAGTGACAAAATCGGTCATTGCCGAAGGAAACGAAATGATAAGGAAGCATCTTCCTGCAAGTGCGGGATTCATGAAATTCTTGCCAAGACCTCCGAACAGCTCCCTCACAACGACTATTGCAAATATGCAGCCAAGAGCCGCTTCCCAGAGGGGAATACTGACCGGAAGGTTCAGTGCGATCAAAAGACCTGTTACACACGCCGAAAAATCACTTATCCTTATTTTTCTCTTAAGAATAAGCTCCATAAAAAGCTCTGACAAAACGCATGTCAAAATACAGCAAAGAGTTACAAGAAGTGCTCTCGGCCCGAAGTTATAGATCCCGTAGCCCAGGGCAGGAACAAGGGATAACACTACAGTAAACATTATCAGTCTTGTATCCGCAAAGCTTCTGATATGTGGATTTGATGATACCTTTGGAAGATTCATTATTTTTTCCTATTCGCTAATTCCTGTTTTCTCATTGTTTTTATGTTCTGGGTAAGAGGCTTCTTTGCGGGACATACAAAAGAGCAGCATCCGCATTCACAGCACTCCATACCGCCGTTTGCCACAAAGCTTTCATTATCAAAATGCTCAACCATATCGGAAAGCCTTCCGGGAACAAGTCCCGCAGGGCATGCATATGTACACCTGGAGCAGTTGATACAGGGTGTTGTTTCGGAAGAAGAAACAGGATCTTCAAGAAATGCAAGGAGTGCTGTCGAGGTCTTGGTCACGGGAACATCCGTTGAGACCATTGCAAATCCCATCATGGGGCCTCCGCAAATAATCTTAGCCGGCTCTTCTTTAAATCCGCCGTTTATCCCGATGAGTTCACTGTATGTCATTCCGCAGGGAACCCTGTAGTTTCTGGGATCCTTGACTGCATCTCCGGTAACGGTGATGATCCTTTCCATAAGGGGCTTTCCTTTTACCACGGCATTGTAGATGGCACAGATGGTATCCACATTATTGACGATGCAGCCCACATCTGCAGGAAGCATCTTCGAATTAACCTTACGGCCTGTTGTTGCATAAATAAGCATTCTCTCAGCGCCCTGAGGATACTTGGTCTTAAGCTCCTTAACACTGATAATATTGTCTTTTTTGATAAGCTTTTTAAGATGTGCAATGCAATCAGGCTTGTTATCCTCAACTGCAAGTATTCCGTGAGAACCTTCAAAAAGACTGAGCATGATGCGAAGACCCTCGCAAAGCTCATCTCCGTTTTCGATCATCCTCCTGTAATCGGAAGTAAGATAAGGCTCACATTCCGCACAATTTGCAATTATATAATCAATAGCTTCGGGATTTTTGGGCGAAAGCTTAACGGAAGTGGGAAAGCCCGCGCCTCCCATTCCTACGATCCCGGCTTTTGCGATCCTTGAAATGATCTCCTCCCGGGAAAGCTTTGTCCAGTCATCGCAAGGCTCATACTCTACCTCATTGTAAAGACCATCATTAGAGATGATGATGCTCTCAACCATATCACCTGTTGCAACTCTTCTCTTTTCAATGCTTTTCACCTTACCGGACACAGAGGAATAAACAGGTGCTGAGACAAAGCCGCCGGCCTCTGCTATCATCTGTCCCCTGAGAACCGTATCACCCTTTTGAACAAGGGGTTTTGCAGGGGCTCCGATATGCTGACTCAAGGGAAAAATCAGTTCACCTGAAGGTTGCGCATCGATAATGGATTTGCTTTTTGAAAGATCTTTGCCGTCAAACGGATGAACACCGCCGACAAATGAAAATTTAGCCATTTTTTGTTTCCCCGTTTATGTTTTTCAACTATTTAAATATACTCCAAAAATCCCGTTTTTTCCATCCCGATATGATATAATAAGAAATACATGATCATAAGGAGAATGATATGAAAACTGCGGAACAGACACTTGAAAAATATAAGACGGCATATGACCTTGGCTGTATCACAGATCCGTCAAAGGTACTGTTCATAGATATAGAAACAACCGGTTTTACTGCAAGATCATCTTATCTTTATCTTATCGGATGTGCATATTTTTCGGAAGGAAGCTGGAGAACAAAGCAGTGGTTTTCGGAAAATTATGAGGACGAAAGATCCATTATAGAAAGCTTCTTTGATTTTGCAAAAAGAGGCGGCTACAAGACCCTTATACATTTTAACGGCAATCAGTTCGATCTGCCCTATCTTACCCAGAAAATAGAAAGTTACGAGCTGGATCTTTCCCTTTCCGATTTCGAGGGAATAGACCTTTACAAGAGGATCAGCCCCTTAAAGCATCTTCTGGGTCTTACTTCTTTAAA
>CAMPAP010000072.1 GCA_946631935.1 uncultured Lachnospiraceae bacterium
ATAACCAGACAGCAGTTGATATCAACGTTGTACAGGGTGAGAGACAGTTCGCACGTGATAACAAGTCACTGGGACAGTTCAGACTTGACGGTATCGCACCCGCTCCCAGAGGAGTACCTCAGATTGAAGTTACCTTCGATATCGATGCAAACGGTATAGTCAATGTATCCGCCAAGGACCTTGGAACAGGCAAGGAGCAGCATATCACCATCACCGCAGGTTCCAACATGAGTGATGCAGATATCGAGAAGGCTATCAAAGAGGCTCAGGAATTTGAGGCTCAGGACAGAAAGAGAAAAGAGAATGTTGAAGCCGTTAATGAAGCAGACTCTTTTGTATTCCAGACAGAGAAGGCTCTGAAGGAAGTAGGGGACAAGGTATCCGATTCCGACAGATCACAGGTTCAGGCAGATCTTGACAAAGTAAAGGAACTTGTTGAGAAGGTCAGAGGAAATGAGGCGAGTGCAAGCGATGCTGATATTGATGCACTCAAGGCAGCAAAGGAAACTCTTATGAACTCCGCACAGGGTGTCTTCACAAAGATGTATGAGGCAGCAGGCGCAGCTGCAGGTCAGGGCGCAGGCCCCGATATGGGAGGATTCTCCGGAGCCGATGCAGGCGCTGCACAGGATGCTCAGAACGGTTCTTCAGATGATGATGTAATAGACGGTAATTTCCGCGAGGTTTAATAAAAAATGGCAGACAGCAAAAGGGACTACTACGAGGTTCTCGGAGTAGACAAAAATGCCGATGACGAGACGCTGAAAAAAGCATACAGGGCACTTGCCAAGAAGTACCATCCGGATGCCAATCCCGGTGATAAGGAAGCTGAAGCTAAGTTCAAGGAGGCTTCTGAAGCCTATGCCGTCCTTAGCGATAAGGAAAAGAGAGCAAGGTATGACCAGTTCGGTCATGCCGCATTCGACGGAGGCGCAGGCGGAGGCGGCGGATTTGACTTTACCGATATGGATCTCGGTGATATATTCGGCGATCTTTTCGGAAGCTTCGGATTCGGCGGCTTTGGCTCCGGCAGCAGGCGTCGTGCCGCAAATAACGGTCCCATGAAGGGTGCCAATATCCGCACCAGTGTCCGTCTTACGTTCATGGAAGCTGTCTTCGGATGTAAAAAAGAGATCGAACTTAATGTAAAGGATGAATGTAAATCCTGTAAGGGCAGCGGTGCAAAAGCCGGCACAACGCCCCAGACCTGTTCCACCTGCGGAGGTAAAGGACAGGTGGTAAGATCCAGGAATTCTGCATTCGGTATCATGCGAAGTGTTGAGACCTGTCCGGACTGTCGCGGAACCGGTAAGATAATTGCCGATAGATGTCCCGACTGCCGCGGTACAGGCTATATAACCATCAAAAAGAGATATTCGGTGGATTTCCCTGCCGGAATCGATAACGGTCAGGCTGTAAGCCTTGCCGAGCTTGGAGACCCCGGAACAAACGGCGGACCCAGAGGCGATGTCAGGGTTGAAGCGGTAGTGGACAAACACCCCGTATTTGAAAGAGACGGCTTCGATATTTATTCACTTGTGCCCATATCATATGCGGTTGCGGCACTTGGAGGTCCTGTTCTGGTAGATACCGTGGACGGAAAGGTCATCTATGATGTCAAAGCCGGGACACAGACTGATACCAGAATACGTCTCAAGGGCAAGGGTGTTCCTTCCTGGAGAAACAAGAACCAGAGAGGTGACCATTATATTACACTGGTGGTTAAGACTCCCGATAAGATGTCAGCTGAGGCTAAGGAGCTCCTCAGAAAGTTCGATGAACTTACCGGAGACTCTCTTCACGCGGCGGAAAAAGCATCAAGCGGCTCCGAACCGAAAGAAAAAGGATCCAGGAAGAAGAAGCTCTTCTGACCGGGTCCTGATTCATGAAAAGATTCATATAATAGTAAAAGTGCACCACTTTGGTGCACTTTTTTTGTCATTTAAAGCAAGTCATTATCCTTGTAAACATGCGATAAATGCGATATATTATTTTTACTTAAACCTTTAAGTAAAGAAACCGGGGGTATGGGGTATTATGGTTTCAATGAAGGACATCGCGAAGGAATGCGGGGTATCTGTCGCTGCCGTAAGTAAAGCATTAAGCGGGCAGCCGGATATCAGTGAGGCTACCCGTAACAAGGTCAAAGCCGCCGCTGAGAAATTGGGATATCAGCCCAATTCGGCCGCAAAGGTTCTTCGTACACACAGATCCCATAATATCGGAGTTCTCTATGTTGATGAGGCTCATAACGGTCTTACCAACGAATTCTTTGCGCTTTTGCTCAACAGCTTCAAGCGCGTCGCAGATTCAAGGGGGTATGACATCACATTTATCAACAAAGGCTTATCCGACGGTAATCCCGGCAGTATGAGTTATCTTTCCCATGCAAGATACCGCTCTTTTGACGGCGTGCTTATGGCATGTGTTGATTTTACGAATCCCGAGGTCAGGGAACTTGCCTTAAGCGATATTCCCGTGGTGACAATAGACTATTCCTATGAGAACCGTATGTCCGTCTGTTCAGACAATTCTTTGGGTATCAGGGAACTGGTAGTTTACTGTGCCAAGATGGGACACAGGAAGATCGCTTATGTACACGATAATAACGGCACCCAGGTTTCTGAAGAAAGACTGAGCTCCTTTAAGGAGACAATGTCAGGGCTGGGACTTGCACTTCCCGATGAGTATCTTCCGGAAGCCCAGTACAGAAGGACCGAAGGCGCGAAAAAAGCAACTGAGATGCTTCTTTCCCTTAAGGACAGACCCACATGCATCTTATATCCGGATGATTTTTCAACCCTTGGAGGGATCGCTGCCATCAGATCGGCAGGTCTTGATATTCCCGGGGATATATCCGTAGTCGGCTACGACGGAATAAGAGTCGGCAGACATCTGACACCGTCCCTTACAACTCTCAGACAGCCTACTGAGCTTATAGGAGAAACGGCAGCGCAAAAGCTCATCTCCCTTATCGAAAATCCCGCAGAGACGCGCATAGAAAAGACAGTCATAAAAGGACGCGTATATGAGGGAGAATCCGTATCCAAGATAGGATAAAACAGTGAATACAGCCCGTAAGGAGCTGAAAATAAGAATCAACAAAAAAGGAGAAGTCAATATGAAATTCGGCCATTTTGATGACGAACACAGAGAGTATGTCATTGAGACCCCTAAGACACCCCTTCCCTGGATCAATTATCTCGGAAGCAAGGAATTCTTTTCGCTGATCTCAAACACTTGCGGAGGCTATACATTCTACAAGGATGCAAAGCTTCTCAGACTTACCAGATATCGTTACAATGATGTTCCCATGGATATCAACGGAAAGTATCTGTACATCAAGGACGGTGATACCGTATGGAATCCCGGCTGGAAGCCTACCCAGACAGAGCTTGATGAGTACGAGTGCCGTCACGGTATCGGATACAGCAAGTTCAAGGGCGTTAAGAAGGGTGTAAGGGCTGAGGTCCTTACTTTCGTTCCCGTTAACGATAACTGTGAAGTCACAAAGCTTGTTGTGACCAATGACTCCTCCGAAGAGAAGAATATCAGCGTTTTCTCATATGTTGAGTGGTGTCTCTGGAATGCGGATGATGATTCCAGAAACTTTCAGAGAAATTTCTCCACAGGCGAGGTTGAGGTAAAAGGTTCTGCCATTTATCACAAGACCGAGTACAGAGAGCGCAGAAATCACTATGCTGTATATTCCGTAAACGCACCTATTACTGCATTTGATACCGCAAGGGATTCATTCCTCGGACTTTATCACTATGCATCAAATCCCGAGGCTGTATTTAACGGAAAACTTACAAATTCCATGGCATCCGGCTGGAGCCCCATCGCTGCTCATCAGCTCGATGTTACCTTGAAGCCCGGTGAGAGCAAGTCCTATGTATTTGTTCTCGGATACATTGAAAATCCCGTAGAAGATAAGTGGGAGTCACACAATGTGATCAACAAGAAGCCTGCAGAGGCAATGCTTGCAAAATATGACACTGATGAGAAGGTAGAAGCTGCATTTAAAGAACTCTGCGATCAGTGGGACAAGCTTCTTAACATCTACACCGTGGATTCTTCCAATGATAAGGTCAACCGTATGGTCAATATCTGGAACCAGTACCAGTGCATGGTTACATTCAATATGTCCAGATCCGCATCATACTATGAGTCAGGAATCGGACGTGGAATGGGATTCAGAGACTCCTGCCAGGATCTTCTCGGATTCGTTCATCTTATTCCCGACAGGGCACGTGAGAGGATCATCGATATCGCATCTACCCAGTTCGAGGACGGACGTGCATATCACCAGTACCAGCCTCTTACAAAGAAGGGAAATTCCGATATAGGATCCGGATTCGGTGACGATCCCCTCTGGCTCATTGCAGGAACCAGTGCATATATCAGAGAGACCGGCGACGCTACCATTCTTGATGAGATGGTTCCCTTTGACAATGATATGTCTGTTGCACAGCCTCTTATGGAGCATCTCCGCAGATCATTCGGATATGTTGATACCCACAGAGGACCCCACAAGCTTCCTCTTATCGGAAGAGCTGACTGGAATGACTGCCTGAATCTTAACTGCCACTCAACGCAGCCCGGCGAATCCTTCCAGACATTCGGACCCAGTGAGGGCCCTGTTGCAGAGTCTGTATTTATCGGCGGTATGTTTGTTAAGTACGGTAATGAGTATGCGGATCTTTGTGATCTTAAGGGACTTACCGATGAGGCAGCAAAGGTACGTGCATCCGTAAAGGAAATGAATGATATCCTTCTTGACTCAAATGCAGGCTGGGACGGAGAATGGTTCGTAAGAGCGTATGATTCCTACGGCGGCAAGGTCGGAAGCAAGGATTGCGAGGAAGGAAAGATCTACATCGAGCCCCAGGGCTTCTGCGTACTTGCAGGTGTTGGTAAAGAGACAGGACAGGCTGAGAAGGCACTTGATTCCGTCAAGAAACTTCTTGATACCAAGTATGGTGTAATGATCCTTCAGCCCGCATATACCGTTTACCACGAAGAACTCGGTGAGGTTTCCTCATATCCCCCCGGATACAAGGAGAATGCAGGTATCTTCTGCCACAACAATCCCTGGGTATCCATTGCCGAGACAGTTATCGGAAGAGGAGACAGAGCATTCGAAGTTTACAAGAAGACCTGCCCCGCGTATACCGAAGAGATCAGTGAGATCCACAGAACCGAGCCTTACATCTATTGCCAGATGGTAGCAGGTGCGGATGCGAAGTTCCACGGTGAAGGCAAGAACAGCTGGCTTACCGGCACAGCGGCATGGACCTTCGTAAATATCTCACAGTACATCCTCGGCGTGTATCCCACTCTCAAGGGACTTTCCGTTGATCCCTGCGTACCTGCTGATTTTGGTGATTTCAGCGTCAAGAGAGTATACAGAGGTGTTGAGTATGACATCACTGTTAAGCAGAACGGAATACAGAAGGGTGTTAAGGAAATGACCGTTGACGGTGCAAAGGTTGAAGGAACCGTAATTCCTTACGATGCATCCAAGAAGACCGTTAAGGTTGAGGTTGTAATGGGCTAAACCCTGTTTATAATAATCTTCGATTTGGAAAAACCCGCGGGAGTCATTCCCGCGGGTTTTCGCATGTCGTTAATCAATCTCATGCAGATGTCATACAAACAAAAAGCTCCAGTCCATAACCTCCGCAACATAGAGAAAGCCGTAGTGGAGATGGATCAAAAGGAGTATCCAGCCGGCTGTGATCATCATCCGTTCCCCTCTTGTCGCGGCCTTTTTCCCCATATCAAAAAAATGAAGAAGACAGCCTGCCCATAAGATGAGCATGCCAAACATCATCTGCCAGAAGAAATTGCCATGATAGAATTTTTCTCCGCCTTCTCCGATCAGAGCACATTGCAAAAAACCGACAACGAAGCATACTATTCCCAGGGATCCGAATTCTTCCTTTATGTAATTTCTGAAATCAACCACCAGTATAAAAATGGGAAAACTCATGCTGAAGAGTATGGAAAGAGGAACATTTTCCGAAAACGCAGCCCATACTTCAAGCCACTTTGTGATGATGATCCCGTCGATGGCTTCGTAACTTCCGCCGAGGAAATAGTAGATCAGGACCTGATACAAAAGTGAAAGGATGCAAGGAAGAGCGATGAGGAATGCTTTAAGCAGGCTCTTTTTAAAGTAATCTGAGGCATTTTGCTTTTTTACAAGGATATGCATGAATCTTGCAAGCATTATGATCCCGACAGCGGGAATGAACATCATGGAAAATACCGGTTTTGCAAATGCGGACAAAAAAAGCATTACTGACAGTAAGATACCCGTCTTTGCTTTTGAAAGAGAGAAAAACATCGTTTTTTTGGAGGCAGACCCTTCCGATAAAGCCCACCAGTCAGTGATGAGCATGAAGCAGATAAGTGCAAAGGGACGCGCCGCAGTATAGGTGGGATTGTAGATCGGATTGATGGTAAAAGAACCGACGCCTCTTGAGATACCTGCATCAAGAAAACTGATCCATATGGGCTGGAGCATTGTCAGTATAAATGATGAAAAACAGATAAGAGCAACCTGCACCCTGATCTTTTTGTATTCGCAGAATCTTTTTATCATGAATACCGTCAAAAAATAAGATGCAAGAGTAAAGATCATGGTGCACAGCGCGGCAGATCTTTCAAGAGGAATGAAGAGGATCCTGTGGAAGAACAGAACGATGATGTGCCACATAAAATAAGGAGACATCATGTATGATTTCAGCGGATCTTCTCCGATGAAGGTGGTGATATATGTGTATATATGGCCGTTATAGTCGGAAAGCTCCTGGCCTGAGAGGGTGATCACCAGCAAATATGTGATATAAGAGATGATCAGTGCGAAGATCATCATTATAAGTGAATCGGAAAAAAAGGATGAATGGTTTTTTTGATCGATGTTTTCGGATGTCTGCATTATGTGTACCTTGTTTTATTTCAAAACAGTTTATGTTATCATTTGATAGGCCTTATTACCGAAAAATATGGTAACACAGATCATGCTTTTTTAAAATATCGGATAGGACCCGGATATGTCTTCAAAAACAAAAACAATCATCATAACAGTGATCTTTCTTGCGGTACTTATCATCCCCTTTCCTGCAGATGATGAGTATTTAAGGATCCATATAAAAGAGGGAGCACCTGAAGGCTACGGGCTTTTTTATGCAACGGCAGATAACCCTGAGCCAAGTGCCGAAACCTTTATCGAGGGCAGGGACGATCATGAAGAGGGAGAGATCACATTTGATCTGGACGCCGGTCTTGAAGATAAGATAACTGTTGTGAGACTGGATTTTCCCGTAAGTGATGAGCTGATAGCTTTGGACGGGATCTATGCAAGCAGCGCGGGAATAGTAAGGAGCAGATGGTCCGTAGCTGAAACCTTCAATGAAAAAAATATAGCATTTGTAAATGATGCACAGGTACAGCCCATTCCTTCAAAAGAGATAGTTTACATATCCGTCACAGGGGAAGATCCGTTCATAGTTTTTAATGAGGATGTTTCCCGGCAGCTTACGGGACACTTTTCCCATAAGCTTCTGACAAAGATCTGCGTGCTGGGACTGATTGCCCTTGGGATATTCTTTTACGGAAAGGATATGTTCAGGCAGTCCGACAAGTAAATAAAAAAAGCATAAACTTGCGCCCATTCAGTTTTTAAGTGATATAATGAAGTTTCATCATTATACAAATTAAAAATGAAATGGGCGTTTAATTATGGCTGAAAACAAAGAAGAAAAACAGAAAAAAGAAAAAAAGGAAGAAGGCAATTCGGTAATGCTGAAGGTCGCTACGTTTATCGTAGACAGAAGAAACCTGTTCTTCCTGCTAATAGGAATTGCGCTGATCTTTTCGGCGATCTCATCTAAGTGGGTGAAGGTTGAAAATGATCTTGCCGCATATCTTCCGGACACGGCGGAAACAAGCCGCGGACTTGATCTTATGGAAGAGGAGTTCATAACATACGGAAGCGCAAAGCTCATGGTTTCCAACATAACCTATGATCAGGCAAGTAAGATCTGTGATGATATTAAGGCGCGCGACGATGTTACAATGGTATCCTTCGGAGACGGTTCCGATCATTATAATGATTTTTCGGCCCTCTATGATATAACCTTTGCATATCCCGAAACTGACGAAAGATGCCTTGAGGGGCTTGATGAGATAAAAGAAAGCTTAAATGGGTATGACATATATGTCACAACTTCCATGGGAGACCAGGCGGCAGAGATCATTGCAAACGAGATGAAAGTAGTATCCGCGCTGGTGGCTGTGGTTGTTTTGTCCGTTCTTATCTTTACTTCATCAACTTATGCCGAGGTACCGGTGCTCCTTCTTACTTTCGGTGCATCTGCGCTCATCGCTTCGGGAACGAATTTCCTTCTCGGAACGATTTCCTTTGTATCCGATTCGGTCACCATTGTCCTCCAGCTTGCTTTGTCCGTGGACTATGCCATCATTTTTTGTAACAGATACAAGGAAGAGCATGCAACTCTTAATATAAGAGAGGCTGACATAGTGGCGCTCTCAAAAGCCATTCCGGAGATCTGTTCAAGTTCCCTTACCACAATTGGCGGTCTTATCGCAATGATGTTCATGCAGTACGGCATAGGTAAGGATATGGCCATATGTCTTATCAAGGCCATCGCTTTTTCACTTATGTCCGTATTCCTTTTCATGCCGGGTCTTATCATGGTATTCGGAAAAGCAATGGATAAAACAAGGCATAAGAGCTTTATTCCCAAGATCTCATTTATCGGAAAGTTCGACTATAAGACAAGGTTTATCGTTCCCCCTCTTTTTGCGCTTCTGGTAATAGGTGCATTTTTCATGTCCGGCAAGTGCCCGTATGTTTACGGATATTCCATGATAGAGACCCCTGTTAAAAACGAGACACAGATCGCTGAAGAAATGATCACGGGAGCCTTCGGGGAGTCCAATTTTGTTGCGCTGATGGTTCCTGCCGGAAGCTATGACAAAGAAGCGGCCCTTATGAAAGAGCTGGAGTCACGTCCTGAGGTGGATCACTGTCAGGGACTTGCAAATACCGAGGCTATGGACGGATACGATCTCACGGATACATTAAGTGCCAGGGAGTTTTCGGAACTTTTCAATGTGGACTATGAAGTGTCGGAACTTCTCTATATGGCATATGCCATCAATGATGAAAATTACGCAAAGCTCATAAACGGTTTCTCCGGATATAAGATCCCTCTGATAGATATCGTGATGTTCCTTCACGATGAAGTAGAGCAGGGTTATGTGACCCTCGATGACGATCTGATGGAGACTTTGGATGATGCCAATGCCCAGATGAAGATGGCAAAGGAACAGCTTCAGGGTGAAAATTACAGCAGAATGCTGGTATACCTGAATCTTCCCCAGGAGGGAGATGAGACTTTTGCATTCCTTGATGAAATGCATGTGATCGCCGGAAAATATTACGACGGTGAAGAAAATGTCATTGTTACCGGAGAGTCCACCAGCCAGTATGATCTGAAGAAAACATTCTCCAGAGATAATACCGTCGTAAGCGTTGTATCGATACTGGCGGTCCTTGCGGTTCTGCTCTTCACATTCCTTTCTGCAGGTATGCCGGTGCTTCTGATACTGGTCATACAGGGAGCTATCTGGATCAATTTCTCCTTCCCGACGATCCAGCATACTTATCTGTTCTTTATGGGTTATCTTATAGTCAGCTCAATACAGATGGGTGCAAACATAGATTACGCCATTGTAATTTCCGGACGTTATACGGAACTGAGAAAGTATATGGATAAAAAAGATGCGGTGATCGAAACCCTGAACTTCGCATTCCCCACCATAATCACATCCGGATCAATGATGGTACTTTCCGGAATCGCCATCGGACGACTTTCTTCGGATGCGACGATATGCGGTATCGGACAGTGCCTCGGAAGAGGAACCATTATCTCCATCATACTTGTTATGTTTGTACTTCCCCAGATACTGTTAGTTGGTGAGAGGATCATTGAGAAGACATCCTTTGAAGTTTCAGCTCCCATCAAGCTCGACCGCGGTTTTGGAACCGTGAGAGTGGACGGTATGGTAAGAGGACAGGTAAACGGATATGTTATCGGTGAAATGCATGCGCTGATAAAGGGTGAGGTTGCAGCTGTCATTACCATGGGAGGTCTTGAGAATATCCCGCCGGAACCGGAGGATATTAACAAAATTCTATTGGAAGAGAAGGTAAGTGAAAATGAATAAAAGATCCTTCTTAAAAAACATATTTGCTTTTATCTGCACATTATCTGTTCTTGTATCGGGAGTATTTCCCCTGCCGTTTTTTAGTAAAGCAGGGACTGTAATGGCTGAAGAAAATACCCTTGAAGGGTATACACAGATAGATTTAAGGACAGCGGACGATCTTATCGCGCTTGCGGAAAACTGTCATCATGAAGCCTGGTCTCTGGATAAGTACGTTGTTCTTAAGAATAATATTTCACTTTCCGGAACGGATTTTGAATCCATTCCGATCTTTTCGGGATATTTCAACGGAAACGGATACAGCATAACGGGTTATTCCTACGAAGGTACGGGGTATGCCGGGGGCTTTTTCAGGTATATCGGAAAGACCGGTAATGTCTGTGCCCTTACTGTTGTTGCAAATATTACCGCTTCGGAAGATGCATATGTCACGGGAATCCTTGCGGGAGTAAATGACGGATGCGTCAGAAAATGCAGGACCACCGGACAGATCGATGCCTGCACGGCAACCGGAGGAATGGTAGGGATAAACGGAGAAAACGGTCTGATCATCGATTGTGAAAATGAAGCATCCGTATCAGGGTTCTACTACACCGGAGGTATCGCGGGAAGAAACTATGGTGTGATCAGAAGGTGTTCAAACACAGGAAACATTAATTCTACACCCGAATGGGCAGCAGCAAATGACGAAAGAGATGTGGACATCATCTCCGAGATAACGGGGGATGTTTCTCTCATATCCTATCAGTCCGGTATCGATGCCGGAGGAGTTGCCGGATTTTCACGCGGGATCATAATGAATTCCAAAAACGAAGGGATCGTGGGTTATGAGAGAGTTGGCTACAATATCGGCGGCATCTGCGGAAGACAGTCCGGAATGCTATACTCCTGCGTTAACAGGGGAAAAGTATACGGCAAAAAGGATATCGGCGGAATATGCGGCCAGCAGGAGCCCTATATCGAGGTGGATAAGACAAAGTCTGTTTCCGATTCAATAGCAAGGATAACTGAAATTGTTGAAAAGACGGCAAATGATGCATACGGAGTTACTCCTGCGCTTCAGGGGGCTACTGCACAGCTTCAGGCAGCTTCCGGAAAAGCTCTTGACGATGCACAATCCATGACAGGGGATGTTAGGGAATACAAACTTGAAGAAGACAGAGACTGGGCTTCCATGGTGGAAAAACAGGCAGAAAATGCCGGCAAGGCTGCGGCGGATTCCGTAAAGGACCGTTATGAAGAACTCTTTGATAAATATTCGACACTGCCTGATGATGCTGATGGGGGAGATTTCTCCGATCAGGAAATAAGGGATATACTAAGCCGCCTTGAAAACGGTGAGGAGCTGACAGAGGAAGAAAAGGAAAAACTCGACGCCGAAAAACAGAAAGCAGAAGAGGAAAAAGAAAAAGCCGCAGAAGAAGAAAAGGAAGCTGAGGAAAAAGCAGAAAAGGAAAAACGCGATGCAGAGCAGGAATTCAACGATACCATAAATTCCGGCATCGATAAATGGAATTCGGGTATCGATACTTTAAGTGAAAATTCCGATATGCTGAATGCGGATCTTGATGCTCTTCAGAAGGCTGCGGACAATTTTGTGTCAGTCTCCGAATCCTATTCCACGCTTCTGACAAATGATATCATGGCCCTTAACAGCAGCATCGAAAAGACTTATGACCTTGTTGAGGATCTGATAAACGGAACAACTGAAGAAGGCGCAGATTATCTTTTCTCGGATGTTTCCGAACTTGATATCCCGGAGATGTTCAGCGGAAGATCCGTTTCATGTGTCAATTACGGAACGGTAAACGGTGATATCAATGTAGGCGGAACCTGCGGGTGTATGTCGATTGATACCGAGAATCTTGAGAGTAATGTTATCGTAAAGTTCAGCCTTAAAGCCGGTGAAGGATATGCCATATCAAATGTGGTAACAGGCTGTGAGAATTCCGGACTGGTTGA
>CAMPAP010000073.1 GCA_946631935.1 uncultured Lachnospiraceae bacterium
TCATGGTAAGGAGCAGGGCCTCAATAAGTCTGTCGGTCACTTCAACCTCTGTAGAGTTTGTCAGATATCTCTCATAAAGATGAGCCATAATATCGGTGATACCTGCTGCCGACTGATAAGGTGGAAGTGTCTGTGTAAGTGCGGGATTAAGTATACTGAACTTAGGTCTGATGGCATCGCCGCTCGCACCGCGCTTAAACATGCCTTCTTCTTTGGTGATAACGGAATCAGGGCTTCCTTCGCTTCCAGCTGCCGCAATGGTAAGGATGGTACCTACGGGCAGTGCTTTCTCTATCCATTTTCCGCTGTAGAAATCCCAGAAATCACCGTCATATACAGTGCCTGCCGCAATGGCCTTGGATGAATCGATGGTACTTCCGCCGCCCACTGCCAGGATAAAATCAATATTTTCTTTTCTGCTTAAGTTTATGCCTTCATATACGAGACCGCTTCTGGGATTGGGCTTTACTCCGCCGAGTTCCGTAAAACCGATCCCCTCAGCATTCAATGATGCCTTAACCCTGTCCAAAAGACCGGAACGCACTACGCTTCCTCCGCCGTAATGGATCAGGACCTTACTGCCGCCGAAACGCTTAACCAGGCTTCCGGCCTGATTTTCTCCGTCTTTTCCGAACGCAAAATAAGTAGGTGAATAAAAATGAAAATTGTCCATATACTCCTCCGCTGATTAATATTTGATGATCTTCAATTAAGAACAGATCGTCATGATCACATAAACTGATTTTAACATTAATTATCTTGCAGACAATGAAGTATATTGGTTTTAATCATTTTATCTCAATCTGGCACATCTTCATGGTCGTAAGTGCCGCGTTATGACTTTCGGGCGTTACGCCTGCACAGGCCGCCGCATCCACACTTATCTTTATCTCAGGGAAGAGTGCCTTAAGGATGAGTGCATTTGAAACCACACAGATATCCGTGCAAAGCCCGACCAGTTCGATCTCCTCAAACTCAAAATCACCCCAGCCCGTATATCCGAAGGAAGGCTTATTGATAATGGTCACATTGCCCGAGCCGCTTTTCTTGACCGCATCGATCAGCTCCGGTCTGATCTCCCAGCCTTCTGTCTCCTCTATACAATGGATCACCGGAAGATGCCTGCCTTCATTGGTATCCATATAGTTCTCCTGATGGGTATCCCGGGTAAAAATAACCTCATCACCGTTTTTAAGATATTCCTCTATCTTTTTCTTAACATTATCTACTATACCCACCGCTTCTTTTGTTCCAAGGCTTCCGTCTATAAAATCTTTTTGCATATCAATAACTATAAGTGTTTTCATTTCTGTCCCTTTCTGCTTTATCATCTGCGATACATGGCATTTCCCGGTCTATAACCATCATGCATGTCATGATTAACACATATCCGGTTACATCTCATATATGGACTTTCGTATTCTTTGTCTCGTGATCTCAACCAGACCCAAAGGTGTCATATCTATAAGTTTCGCCGTGATATGGTCTTTTGCAAGCTCATCCCTTAAAACTCCGAGCAGCTGTTTTCTATGCTCCTCTTCCTTCATATCTATAAAATCCACTATGATGATACCGGACAGATTCCTAAGTCTTAACTGTGCCGCTATCTCTGCCGCTGCCTCGCAATTTACATTAAAAAAAGTCTCCTCGGTATCCGTTTTCCCTGCTATGGCTTTTCCGGTATTAACATCTATGGACACAAGCGCTTCCGTCGGCTGTATCACCAGATATGCTCCCGAATCCAGCCACACCTTATCCTGAATGGCATTTTTAAGCTTAGCCTCCAGTCCGTAGAGCACGGATAATGAGATATTTTCATTTTCATATAATTCCAATTTGGACTTTTCTGACTCGGGTTCAAGAACAAGATAATCCATTATACTGTCAAAAATCTCCCGGTCGTCCGTTATTATCCTGTCAATCTCAAAGGAATACCCGTTACGGACCTCCATTATAAACTCTGCGGGAGCAGAATATACTTTAGTAAAACAGGTGCAATGGATCTTCTCATTTAACAGCCGTTCATACTGTTCCTTTAATGCAGCTGCTTCTTTTTCAATAGTTTCCTTATCATATGCTGCCGCGTTAGTCCTCACTATAAATCCGTATCCGTCTCCCACATACGGACTGACCAATTCCTTTAACCGGATTCTTTCGGCATCATCGGTTATCTTTCCGGATACGCCCACATTTTCCTTACCCCTCACCAGAACAAGAAGCCTGCCGGTAAGTGTAAGTTCTGCCGTCGCAAGAGGAGCCTTATTTCCTCTTGTTTCCTTGGCTATCTGCACAAACAGTTCATCGCCGACTCTTACGGCATGTTCCTTTCCATCACAAAAGACCGGCTTGGTCTTTTCGTTTAAGGGAAGGAAACACATTTTCTTATTTCCTGTCTCTACAAAAGCTCCGTTGATATTTTTAACGATATTCTGTACCTTTCCGATAAAAATATCTCCGACTCTTTCTTCTTTTTTAAGGTTCTCTAATCCGATAGTCACCAGCTCTTTATCTTTAAAAAGAGCAGTCATGATCTTATCTTCTTTTTTTACAACTACAATAGAATTACCCATTTCTATTTCCTTATATTTCTTTTTGCCTGAGTCCTCCAGGTACGTTTTACAAACCTATGGCCTGCTCTACATCGGAAAACATCTGTGCCCTGTGTATCTGGAAAGCAAATTCCTGATGCTCCAGTCCGCAGAATTCCAGAAATGCATCTAGCACAAGCTCGGGCTTGATATTTACCTCGCTGCCGGCTGACAATCTGAAGAAAAACCTGATGCCGGGTGCATAAACATCCGCATGAACTGTTCCGAGGCATGTTTTTTTCTCACTGTCTTCACTGTCCGCATACATAAAATCCGGAATCCCCGAATTATCCTCTATCGCCGCTTCATATATATACGGCCTTATATCAAAATCCCTTTCACCGGACTTTGATTTCTTGCTGACTATGATACTGTCTTTCTCAAGGAACTCTTTTAACTTGATGTTTAAAGTATCCGCATTGACGTTATCACACTCACCGTAAGAAAAGTTCCCATCTTCAGCTGCTTCTCCGATATTTTCATCGTTTTTAGGATAAAGCCTGTAACCATCCTTAAGCGACATGATATAATCGGCTCCCTTTACCAATGCCATGGCATTCTCAGGATGCTTGGTGCCTTCCGTCCAGGGGATTTCCCTTATGGCAACTATCTCAAATCCTTCGGTCAGGGCACCGCCCAATATCTCCCTGACTCTTTCAGCACTCAAAGGATTCCCTTCAAAATCATTGTCCTCGGTCTCAATATCCATATATTCACCGTCACTCGTAACGCCTACACCGAGCGGCTGCGCAAATACCATAAGCTGATGCGGGTTAAACCCCTGGGAATACTTTATCGGAAGCTCCGAACGTCTGACAGCCTTCTGAAAGTACCTCATGACGTCAAGATGCCCTATGAACTTGACTACTCCGTATTTTGCAAATCGAATTCTGAATATCATTCTATATTTCCCCTTTTGCTTATTCTTCGGCCTGGCAAAGCACCTGTTATGGTCTAAAACCCGTCTTCGCTACCTGCAGGGATATGCGGACGGTTTTATCCCATAACAGGTGCTTCGTCCGGCCGATAAATACCCCGGCCACAATCAGATGCTTTTAAGTCTCGATGCAGACTCCGGTGGTCCAGGAGTTGCAACCGCATCCTCCGCAGCCCTCACGGCAGTTCTTGGTGGTAAGGCCCTTGCGGGCTTTGTCGTATTCGCGTTTCATAAATGCCTTGGTCATGCCTGTATCTATGAAATCCCAAGGAAGAAGCTCATCCGTGCTTCTCTCACGGGTGGTATAGAAATCCATATCTATGCCGGCACGTTCGATGGCCTTAAGCCACTTGTCCATTTTGAAGA
>CAMPAP010000074.1 GCA_946631935.1 uncultured Lachnospiraceae bacterium
GTTGTTGAGGGAGCTCTCAGTCTTGACGATCTTAATGAAGCTCTCGGAACAAATCTTACAAGTGAAGAATATGACTCTGTCGGAGGCATCATAATTGAACACCTCGATCATGTGCCCGACGACGGAGAAGAAGTCACATTAGAGGACGGAACAGTTCTGAAGGTTTGCGGAATGGACCAAAACAGGATAGAAGAAGTGGAGATAAGGCTTCCTGAACCTGCTGATTCAGAGCCTAGTTCCGATAATGAAGATGCTGAACATGATGAAAAAGCACCGGGTGAAACCGTATCAGATGCGGAGGCTAAATCATCAGAATCACAGGCTCCGGGTAAGACTGAATAAAATTACGATTTTACTTGTATATTTGACTTTTTTTCTTATATAATAAATTGATTTTGCTTATAATATTTACGGCAGTTTTGTAATGCGAATCCTTAACTGTTTACATGCGGAGGCATCCAATGCGCAGATCGATTATTTTTTTTGCTTCGTTATTTGCAGTCCTTTTTATTTGGAACTGTGATCTTAAGGTAGAAGCCTATCCGAAAAATATGCTTGACGGGAATATGTTCGATGCCGTTTATTATGCCCAGAACTATCCTGAGATCGCATTAGTCTGCGGTGCTGATGAGGCTGCGCTTTATGAGCATTATAAGACAGCAGGTTACAGGGAGGGAAGATTTCCCTATGCTCCCGGAACCACAATGTCCGTTCTTAATGAGAATTTTGATGCCGCATATTATGCGGTTTACAATCCCGATGTTGTTGCCGCTCTCGGCAATTCTCCCATGGCTCTTTTTAATCATTATGTTACCTTCGGAATGGATGAAAACAGAAAGACCCATGGTTCCAAGCCCATTGTTATGCCTGAGGTCACCAGATGGGATTATCCCCAGGCTGCCCTGGTTCTTGATTCAATAGGCTGGGACATGAGGACAGGCTATGACTGGCTCGTTAATACCTATACATATTACGGACACGGAAAACCGGATATGCCTGAAGAAGGCAGCAAGGGAACAAAGTGGTTTGCTGAGTTCGGTTTTACAAATCTAAAAGGTAACTGTTTTGTTTTTGCGGCATCTTTTTATGAGATGGCAAAGCTCATGGGATATGAGCCCAGACAGATGGAAGGCAAGCTTCCCTTAAGAAACGGCGGATACGGTCCCCACTCATGGGATGAGATAGATATAGACGGTGTCACTTATGTATTTGATCCCGAGTGTACCTGGGCTGTTGGAAAAGATGCATTCATGGTTCAGTATGGCGCCCCGGGAACATGGAGATACAGTTTTTATTCACCCATGCACGAGTGATGTTTGTTTGATAAGTCAGGTACAGATGCCTGCGTGTTTATGAATTTGACCGGTCCGCCGGCCGAAGTGAGGTCAATATGAAGATCAGATTGGTTTGTATACTTCTTTCATCGGTTTATATTCTCAGCTGCTGCGGTGTTACCGATACGGGAGCGATCCCCGTACAGACTGTTGCTACTGAAAGCGTGGCTGCAGGCTCTTCAGTAACTGAAAAACAGGTTGATGAAGAGAGCACTCCTGCTCCTGAAAGTGTTTCTTTCGAAAGCGGTGAGGAAACTGCTGCAGAGCCCGCTGTTTCTTCAGATGATGAAAAGAATGCAGATTCATCCGCTGAAGAAGTGCTTCCTGAGGATGATAAGGCGGAGGCGGAAGAGCAGGAAATCCCTGAGGAAAAACCTGAAGAAAAGCCTGAAGAAAAACCTGCCGCAAATACCAATACTTCCGGCCAAAATCAGAATTCGAATGACGAAAATCGCGGATGCGTAGGAGATGAAGCTCTTGTCTGGTAAAGACTCTGTCAGGAATCATTCCTTTGAGTATATGCGCAGTATAGCATGCCTTGCCATTGTGCTTATGCATATGATGAATGTTTCCGAGATATTATATCGCTCTGAAATTTCAAAAAGTTCCGATTGTTTTTCAATGATGATAGTGTACCTTATGATGTGGGCTGTGCCCCTTTTTGTCATGGTCACCGGTGCACTTATACTTGACCCTTCCAAAAATATTTCTTTAAAAAATCTCTACGGAAAATATATACTCAGAGTCTTTGGGGCTCTTGTTCTTTTTACGATCATATTCCGCTTTGTGGACATGCTCATGAATGGGGAGAGTTTTTCCGCAGCGGTTATCGGAAGTGCTTTCTACAAGCTTTTTACTGCTACAAGCTGGTCTCATCTTTGGTATCTCTATCTTATGATCGGCCTGTATGTTCTTCTTCCCGCATACAGAAGTGTCACCGCAGGGCTTGATAAAAAGACTTTTCTTTATATTCTTGCGGTCTATGCAGTATTTTTATCTCTGCTTCCCTTATCTGACATATTCGGTGTAAGCACCGGATTCCATCTTCAGACTTCAGCTGTTTATGTTTTATTCTTTTTTGCCGGATATGCGGTTAAAAGCGGGATCCTTAATATAAAAAAGAGTATGGCTCTTATTTTATTTCTGCTGGCAACTGCCCTTATTGTTCTTTTTTGCATCATGAGATACGAACTTGACCTTGCCGGGCTTGATGTGATGCTTGGAAGCTATTCTTCGCCTCTTGTGGTAGTACAGTCTGTTTCGCTTTTTATTCTCATGTATAAGAATGAAACTTCCGAAAAAAGCGGATTATTTGCGAAACTTATCACTGTTTTTGACAGGAACAGTTTTGGCATTTATCTGATACATATGATATTTTTGAGACTTTTCCTTCGTCATATGCAGATAAACCCTTATGGTACTTTATATATGTTTGCCGTAGTTTATTTTGCGACTCTTGTCATTTCATTTGGTATTGCATTTTTGCTTCATCTGATCCCCGGTGTAAGGAGGATCGTCTGATAAAATATGGGTAATTTTAACGGTGAAAAAGTTAAGACCGGAAGAAGCCGCAGGAGAAGGATAAAGACAAAGTATATCTTTCCCCTCATTCTTATTGCTTTGCTTTTTGTTGCATGCGTATGTGCCATAGGATATCTTATCTTTCAGGTGATTTCCGAGAAAAATTCTGTTCCCGATATATCGGAGGCGGAAGAAAATGTTTCCGGAAACGGTATCGATTACTCATATCTTCTTGATTACAAGGAAGATCCCTGGCAGAAGCAGATCACCTTTTATTATCCCGGTGATATCGGCGGAAAATTCGGTCTTTACCAGAAGTACGATGACGGCACAACCGGTCTTATCTGCAGCATGCAGTATGACAACGGAAAAAAGGATTCGGTTCTGGCAGATCAGACTGAAGGAAAAAACAGAGGATCTGTCCAGTATGTGCTTAATTTCGGTGAAGGCGGAGATTTTCCCATTCCCGCTGCAGGTCAGACGCTTACTTTTGTAATGACTGCTGACAATATATCTGACCCTGCACTTAAGGGAAGGACAATTTCCAAGATCGTAAATGTCACCAAAGACAGTTTTTCTAATCTTGTGATAAAGGCAGAACTTGAAGAACTCGGTGATAACCGTTACAGATTCTCCTGGAATGAGACGGCTGCAAATGCATATATCATTCAGACAAAACAGGCAAACGGTGACTGGGGGACTTATGCCGAGGTTGGAGCCGACAGTCTCAGTTTTGATACAGGACATCTTAAGCCTGTTGAAGATTATACCTTCAGGGTTGCGGTGCTTCAGGCAGGAGAGATAAAGAGTGTATCCGATGAATTCGATATCCGTACGGGGGTATCCGTTACTTATGCAACTGTCTGGCCCACTAAAGATCTTGATCTGTACAGCGATGCAGGAAGATCGCAGATAGTCGGAAAAGCATATCTTGGCAAATCCTACTGCGTGCTTGATGCACAGGGGTCCATGCTTCATGTATATACTCCTGAAGGCGGAGGATATATAGACGGTGACTGTTGCATGATCAACCTTCCCGAATATATCGGCGGTCTTTGCAATTACGATATCACCAACAGTTATTTTTCCAATTATATGTGTCATGAATATGAGATCAAGGGTGTTTCCGGAATGATCACCGAAGGATATGAGCATGTTCTTCTTTCGGACGGTACATTCCTTGTTCCCCTTTTATATCCTGTTACGGATAAGCTGATAAATGCCGCAAATTCAACTCTTGCGGACGGATTCAGGATAAAGATATATGATTCCTTCAGGCCATATTGTGCCACCAGATCCATCTACGATATTACTGAACTTCAGTTAGACCGGGTACTTCCCGCAGAGACCATGCAGCGTGTAAAGCTCCCTGAGTATCTTGTTCTGATGGACACCGGACTGATGACGGCCAGATACACGGATACGGAGCTGATAAAGAGTACTCTCATAAAAGAAAATGATGATCTTGCCGCTATAAAGGCACAGCTTGAGTATCAGGCTATGCTTGAGGCAAATGGGCTTGCTCCCGAGACTTTAGACCCTGAAACCGGAGTCGGAGAGAGTATTGTTACATATGACGCTTATGCTTATCTCTTAGATCCCGAGGCTGTGACATACAGGATAGCAATGCTTGACGGAAGACATCCTCTGAATAATTTCCTTGCTCAGCACGGTTCAAGACATAATCAGGGTATTGCAATGGACCTTACCCTGGAATATGCCGATACCGGTGAAGAACTTTATGCCCAGACAAGGATCCATGATCTTACTTTTAATTCCGAACTGTCCAGAAATAATGAGACAGCGGATCTGATCGCTAAATATCTTAAGGGTGCCGGATTCCACGACCTTTCAAGTGAATGGTGGCATTTCCAGGATGATGAGGTAAAAGACAGATTAAATCCTGTATCTGTTAAGGACGGAGTTTCCATAGAGGGCTGGAAAGTCGATGACGGAGGAGTAAAGTACCGCCTGAGCGACGGAACTTATGCAAAGGGAAGTAAGGAGATTGACGGAGTTTCGTATTACTTTGATGATAACGGATATCTTTCCGCTCCGGGCTGATATTTAGCTTAAAGAAACCGGGTTGTAAGATGCACCGCATCTGAAACGGATATTATGCTGTCTACTTGCTTTTTTGCACTGACCATGCTAAAATTACAGCGTATATGTTTGAATATTTGCCGCAGTAGCGGCTATTATAGGAGGAATTTCAATATGAAGCATATCATGACTCTCCAGACCAGAGATCTTAAGGAATCCGCAAAAAGTGGCGGATGCGGTGAGTGCCAGACTTCATGCCAGTCTGCATGTAAGACTTCCTGCACCGTAGGTAACCAGACCTGCGAGCAGATCAAGAAGTGAGGTAATTTTCAAATGACGGCCATGCCGGATATAAGGAGCAGTGTCTCATTATGAAGACACTGCTTTATTATTGCTTATTGGAGTATTTATGATTCATCAGTATAAAAGTGAAGGCTTTAATATAGTTCTTGACGTTAACAGCGGATCAGTCCATGTAGTCGATGATCTTGTTTACGACATCATCAAAGTGGCAACCCCTATATATGAGGGAGGTGTTACGGATGCGGATACCATGGAAGCTGCCATCCTCGCTCTCGGAGAGATAGGTGCTCCCGAAACCCAGATAAAGGAAGCTGTATCTGAGATGATGGAGCTTGCTTCAGCGGGGAAGCTCTTTTCCAAGGATCTTTATGAGCCTTATATCGAAAAATTCAAGGAAAGAGGGGGCTATATCAAGGCTCTCTGCCTTCATATCGCTCATGATTGTAATCTTGCATGCAAATACTGCTTTGCGGGAGAGGGCGAATACCACGGCGACAGGGCTCTTATGAGTCTTGAAGTCGGGAAAAAGGCTCTTGATATGCTTGTCAGGGAGTCCGGCAGCCATGTGAATCTTGAGGTTGATTTTTTCGGCGGAGAACCCACTCTCAATTTCGATGTTGTTAAAGGGATCGTTGAATACGGAAGAAGTCTTGAAAAAGAGCATAATAAAAAGTTTCGTTTTACTCTTACCACAAACGGGATCCTTTTAAATGATGATATCCTTGAATTTGCCAATAAGGAAATGAGTAACCTTGTGCTTTCCATCGACGGCCGCAAGGATGTAAATGACCGTATGAGACCTCTTAAAAACGGCAGCGGAAGCTATGATGTCATCCTTCCCAAGTATTTGAAGGCCGCAGAGTCAAGAAATCAGACCAATTACTATGTAAGAGGCACATATACTAAATACAACAAAGATTTTTCCGAGGATGTTCTCCATCTTGCCGATATGGGCTTTGAGCAGATTTCCGTGGAGCCTGTTGTTGCAAAACCCACCGATGATTATGCTCTCACCATGGAGGATGTTCCCTGTCTCAAGGATCAGTATGACAAGCTGGCTCATGAGATGCTTTTGAGAAAAAAAGACGGAAGAGCCTTTAATTTCTTTCACTTTATGATAGATCTTTCAGGAGGCCCCTGCGTTTATAAAAGGCTTTCGGGATGCGGAGCGGGATGTGAATATCTTGCCGTGACTCCCTGGGGAGATCTTTATCCCTGCCACCAGTTTGTGGGAAATGAGAAATTTCTCCTTGGAAACGTTGACGAAGGCATTACAAAGCCGGAGATCGCCGGAATGTTTGCAGAGTGCAATGTGTATTCCAAGCCGGCCTGCAAAGACTGCTTTGCAAAATTCTATTGCAGCGGCGGCTGTGCTGCCAATTCTTATAATTTCGGAAATGATATCAATTCTTCCTACGAAGTGGGCTGCGAACTGGAAAGAAAGCGTGTTGAATGCGCGATAATGCTTAAATGTGCCGAAGCCTTCGGAGATAAAACGACTCCGGAAGGTTAAATGATTGATTTTTCTTTAAATAGGTAGTAGTATCTTTTTGTTTGATTTTTTACATATATTTGAAAGGAAATTTTTGGTCATGAAAAAAAGTAAGGCTGTCCTTGTCATCCTCATAGTACTTG
Source organism: uncultured Lachnospiraceae bacterium (assembly GCA_946631935.1). GTDB lineage: Bacteria > Bacillota > Clostridia > Lachnospirales > Lachnospiraceae > AC2028. The sequence continues at coordinate 6,837 of CAMPAP010000074.1, forward strand.
TCCTCACTCTGGGACTGAGCTTCATGGACATTTGGGGATATGACGGAAAAGGTACCGGAAATGCTTCCGATATCAAGCTTGGTCTTGATCTTGCCGGAGGTGTAAGTATCACTTATCAGGTAGTGGGAGAAGAGAATCCTTCAGAGACTGATATGTCCGATACCATATATAAGCTTCAGCAGAGAGTAGCGAATTACTCCACTGAGGCACAGGTTTATCAGGAGGGATCCAACAGGATCGCCATCGAGATCCCCGGAGTTACCGATGCAGAGACTATACTCGCCCAGCTGGGAAGTCCCGGAACACTTTATTTTATAAGTGCTACCGATTCCAATGGCAATGCCAATTACCAGGGACAGATGGTTCCCAATGGTGACGGAACTTATAAAAATGATTATTATCTGTTAAAGAGCATTTGTGAACTTTGTGCTGACGGTTCCGTAGTCATCACGGGTTCCGATGTTGAGGATGCCAGAGCCGTATCCCAAAGCGACAGCATGAATAATATGGAGTATGCCGTTTCTCTCGCCCTTAATGACCAGGGAGCTGAGAAGTTCAGACAGGCTACCGCAAGAGCCGTTGCAAACGGAAATGAGACCATCGCCATTTATTATGACGGAAAATTCGTATCGGTTCCCAGAGTAAATGAGACCATTTCCAACGGACAGGCTTCAATTACCGGAAACTTTACATATGATGAAGCAGAAAAGCTTGCTTCAACCATAAGGATCGGCGGACTTTCACTTGAACTTGAAGAGCTTCATTCCAAGGTTGTAGGTGCACAGCTCGGTATTGATGCAATAAAGACATCAATTAAGGCCGGTGCCATCGGTCTTGCCATAATCGCAGTCTTTATGATCGCTGTATATTTTATTCCCGGACTTTGTTCCGCTATCGCTCTTTGCCTCTACGTGGCACTTATCGTACTTCTTCTTATAGGATTTAATGATGTACTTACCCTTACCCTTCCCGGTATCGCAGGTATCATTCTTTCCATCGGAATGGCGGTTGATGCCAACGTTGTGGTATTTGCCCGTATCAGAGAGGAACTTGGTAAGGGCGACAGCGTTGAGAGCGCCATTAACACCGGTTACAGCAAGGCTCTTTCAGCCATTATCGACGGTAACGTAACAACTCTTATCGCGGCAATAGTTCTTATGTTCCTGGGACCTTCAAATGTAAAGGGATTTGCCCAGACACTTGCTCTCGGTATTGTGGTTTCCATGTTTACAGCCCTCTTTATCACAAAGTGGCTGATGAAAGCTTTTTATTCCATCGGACTTAAGTCCGTTAAGCTTTACGGAAGAGGAAAAGAAGCAAAGACCGTTGATTTCCTTTCAAAGAAAGTTATATTTATCACTTTATCTCTTATGGTGATCGTTGTGGGATTTGTATTCATGGGAGTAAATAAGTCCGGCGGTATCGGAGCTCTTAATTACTCACTTGATTTCGTAGGCGGAACCGCAACAACTGTTGATTTCAACGAAAGCCACACACTTGAAGACCTTAACGCTACAGCAGTACCCCTTATTGAACAGGTTACCGGAAGCACGGTTCAGGTACAGACCGTACAGAATTCAAATGAAGTCATCTTCAAGACCCAGACACTTGAATCCGAGACCAGAAGTGCTCTTGAACAGGCTCTTGTATCACAGTTTGGTGTAAGCCCTTCAAGCATTCAGACTGAGACTATTTCATCCACCATTTCCGATGAGATGAAGAGAGATACCATCATAGCCGTGATCGTTGCAATCCTCTGCATGCTCATTTATATCAGGGTAAGATTCAAGGATATACGTTTTGGTATCTCATCCGTACTTGCACTTCTTCATGACGTGCTGGTTGTGCTTGCCTTCTATGCTGTTGCAAGAGTATCCGTAAGCAACACATTCGTAGCCTGCATGCTCACCATTGTAGGTTACTCCATCAATGCCACCATAGTTATTTTTGACCGTGTTCGTGAGAATATGGCAAAGAGCGGAAGATCCGATTTTGCGGGTGTCGTTAATGCAAGTATCACCCAGACACTTTCGAGAAGTATCTTTACATCACTTACAACATTTGTAATGGTTGCCCTTTTGTACTTCTTCGGAGTTTCAAGCATTAAAGACTTTGCACTGCCTCTTATGGTAGGTATCGGATGCGGATGTTATTCCTCCCTTTGCCTTGCAGGTGCATTCCTTATCATCCTCAGAGACAAGTTTCCTGCAAAGAGCAGCAAGTAATAATTTCTAACTTTCAAAGCGGGGATTCACTCCCCGCTTTTTTATTTCATGGTAGAATCAAAATCAGGTCACAAGTTTGTATATTAAGGAGATGCACCCTTTCGAGCCGGGAGGCGTGTGCAGATACTTAATATACAAGATTGTGACCGAATGGGAGTATTAACATGGCCAAATGGTTTGAAATTAGAAAAAAAGGTGACTACAGCGAGTGGGGAAGAGCTCTCGGCATTGATCCACTTTGTGCCCGCGTAATACGGAACCGCGGCGTAGAGACCATTGAAGATGCCGCAAAGTACCTTAATGGCGGTGAGGAACTTCTTCATGA
>CAMPAP010000075.1 GCA_946631935.1 uncultured Lachnospiraceae bacterium
AAAACCTCCGAATCAAGTCCATTTAGGAAAAAAGGATTCGCAGGTTTCTCGATAATAAGGAGATACGCTGCTGCAACAAGTCTTCCTTCTGCTCTTGCAACAAATGCGATCAGTTTTTTTCCGAGTTCTCTCTCGAAATATCCGGGAAGCTGCTTTTCCATTCCCGCTCTTTCTTCATCGGTTATGGAGCCAAAATCATCGATCATATACAGAATTCTAAGACGTACAAGTTCCGGTATATCATTCAGGTTCGCTATATCATATATAACATCCATGTTATTAACCTCGTTATTTCCTTTTGAATAGATATTTGCCTTTACCCATTCCTTTTATATGACAGATAAGTTCTGATTCAAGCATTTTCTTTATCAATTCCGATGCCGGAGAGGCTGTAATTTCAAGCATATTCATCACTTCCGTCCGACCAAAAAACTTGTCATTTCCAAATTCAGCATATAGTATATGAATGTGTTGTTTTGTCTTATTACTGAATGCATCCGGAATCTCAATGTCCTGTTTCGGCGATTCAATGTCCTGTTTTTGTTCCTCAATGTCCTGTTTTTGCCAACGAACGTGTATATATCGATTCTTTAATTCATTATTCTCACCTAACAGGAGATTTCTCAGGAACAGTTCAAGAAATTCTGAAGTCTCACGAATTCCTTTGGTATAATTGTTATAGTTAGCCCTGACAAGCGAGTTTCTGAAATACCATGCATTTTCGGCAAAAATGTCATTGGTAACATCGAAACCCATTGTCCGTAAATACAGGATAAAGAATACTGCCGTAGTTCTTGTGTTTCCTTCTCCAAATGCATGTATCTGCCATAACCTCGAAACAAACTTGGCGAGGTGCGGAATTATGGTTGCCACGCTATTTAAAGGATACTCATACTCCTTCTCAGTTCTTATATCGTACTCAAGCATCTCACGAAGTTCCAAAGCATTACCATAATGAACAGATTCTCCGTCAAGTACCCACTCTTTTTTGGAAATATTGTAATCACGGATTTTACCTGCATGAGAAAAGATTCCGGTAAACAGTCTCTTGTGAATACTGATGTATTGTGGAACAGAAAAAGTAAATGCCTTTTCAGAAAGAATCGCAGCAATTCTGGCCGAAACGATATCCGCCTCTTTAGTCCTGTCTTCACTTTTTTCGGATGATTCTTTATAATAGCTCTCTATCAGCTTACCGGCTTCGGGAAGCGTTATCTTACCTTCAATATTCTTTCGGGCAGTCTCCTTTAAATAATCGGAGGTTTCCAAGCCATCGACAGCCTGTAAACCCATGGCCGTATACCAGGCATAACCAAGTTCTCGCTTGGATGGTTCTGTCTGTCTTATATATTCCTCAAAAGGATCCTTTTTGATATCATCCATAAATCCATTCTCCTTTTATTCTGAGCACCATAAGCAAAACGTTTCGAATTCGATGTGTTTACTCCATCTTCTTCTCAGAATCCTTTATCCTATAGTAATCCTCTGCATCGATTGTAATCTCGATATGCTCCTTCGCCGATCTCAGCTTTTCAAGCAAACATACTGTCTCTATCTCCTTTGTCCATGGGAACTGATCCACGCAGGCATACCTTTCGATCGCATAACCTGCATCGAAGAAGTGTCCTAAATCTCTTTCCAACGATGTGGGCTTACATGAAACATAAATGATATTTTCAACACCGTAGGAAGTGATCTTGGGAAGTGCCTTGGGATGTATCCCGTCCCGGGGCGGATCAAGGATTATTATGTCAGGCTTATCCGTAAGATCATCAAGAACCTTTAATACATCTCCGCAGATGAACTCGCAATTCTCAATGCCGTTTTCCGAGGCATTCTTTTCAGCGGCTTTTACAGCCTCAGGGACGATCTCAACGCCAACTACCTTAGATGCACTTCCTGCCGCAATCTGAGCTATGGTACCCGTACCGCTGTAAAGATCAAAAACCGTCTTTCCGTCAGTTCCGCCGCACATCTTAACATAATCCCTTACAAGAAAATACAGAACCTCTGCGCTGTACGTATTTGTCTGGAAAAATGAAAAGGGACCTATCCTGAACTTAAGATCAAGAAGCGTTTCGTTTATATGATCCGTTCCATAAAGGATTTCAGAAGAATCGGGAACAACAGCATCCGCAAGACTGTCACATATGATATGAACAATCCCGGTTATTTTTCCCTTATACTCAAGAGATGTGATCTCATCACAATACTTTTTGAGAAGAGGTGCATCATCAAATCCGGCGGCATTTCCGGATGCGGTAACGGGACATACAAGGATCTCTCCCGTATGTGCAGCTTTCCTTACAATGAGATTTCTGAGATACCCGGTATGATCTTTTTTTCTGTAAAAAGGAGTGCTTTCTTTTCTGAAAAAATCTCTTGTTGCGGATATTATCTTCCTGTAATCTTCATCAACGATCATACAGTCAGACACATCAAGGACGTCATGGAACGCACCTCTTTTGTGAAGACCGACATTAAGGGGGCCGTCAATGCAGTCATTACCGAAGGAAAACTCCATCTTATTACGGTACCCGTAATTTACGGGGGATTCCTTAATACCGTCCCAGACAGGATCTTTTCCGAATCTCTTAGAGCTTTCTTCGACCCGCGATGAAAGCAGCTTTTTTATCTGGTCTTTCTTAAGCTCAAGTTCTTTTTCGGGACATAAAGAAAGATATGCGCAACCCCCGCAATTACCGAAAGCTTTGCATATCTTACCTGTTTCAATATCACTTTTTTCAAGCACTTCAACAAGAGTGCCGTTTGCACTGCCTTCCCTGCTTCTGCCGATACGCACGGATACCTTCTGTCCCGGAATGACATTTTTTACCGAAACGGTTCCTTGATCAGTTCTTACGCGTCCCTTACAGGGATAGTCACAGCTTTCAACCAAGCCTGTGACGATCTGGCCTCTTTTCATGATCAGCTGTCTGCTTCATCCGCAAAAAAGTCATCATCATCGAAATCGTCATCTTCAAATTCATCATCGAAATCCTCGAGATAATCGGGGCTGAAGTGACGGTAAACAATATATCCGATGATACATCCGATGACAAAGATGCCTATAACGGCAAGGACGACGAGCCATACTCTGGACTTTTCTTCGTCCTCTTCCTCCTGGGCAGGCTTAGCCATGAGTCCGCCGAGGCCTGCAGCTGCAGCAAGCTCTGCAACTCTTGCAGCCTGGGATCCTCCGAATTCCTTAAGTCCGTCAAGGTCAAGATTTATCTTATTCTTAATATCATTCTTCTTACATCCCTTACAACTCATAATTACCACCTTTCAGATATAAATGATATTGATCTTTTCAATAAGTGAAAATACTAAATAAGTATATCACTCCTTCTTAAGTTTTGCAAAGGAAGCATACATCACCTTGGTGCCGTGAGCATCAAAATCCACGCTTACCTTAAGGTCCCTGGGCTCTTTGGTAATGGAAATGACAGTTCCTGCTCCGAACTTCATATGTCTTACTCTGTCGCCGACCTCGTAATCGATCTCGGCAGGAGAGCTGACCTTTTCGGAACCCTTCTTTATGCCAAGATCCGAAAAACCAAGTGAAAAGGCCCTGCTGCCTATCCCTGTCTTTTTCTCAGGATGCCTTTCTTCTCTTGATACAACGGAAATGTTTTTACCTGCTTTTTTCCCCGGAACATATCCTTCAAGAAGTTCGGAAGGTATCTCTGATACAAACCTGCTGACAGGATTGAACTGGGTCTCGCCCCTTAATACCCTTGCACGGGCCATGGTGATAATGAGTTCCTTTTCAGCCCTTGTCATACCCACATATGCAAGGCGTCTTTCTTCTTCAATATCCTCAGGGTCTCCGCTTGAAATGGAAAGATAACCGGGGAAAAGTCCGTCCTCCATTCCCGCAAGATATACAACAGGAAACTCAAGACCCTTGGCGGCATGAAGTGTCATCAAAAGCACTCTCTGTTCAGACATATCGGCATTATCCAGATCGCTTATAAGTGCAACTTCGTCAAGGAAATCAGACAGGGTTGCATCAGGATTGTTCTCACAAAAAACCGCAGCCTTACTTATAAGTTCATCTACGTTTCCTATCTTATCCTCAGCCTTTTCTTCATCAAGATCCGTAAGGTATTCGTCATACTCCGTCATCTCGACTATGTGTGAGATAAGTTCTGCAATTGAACCGCTTTCGGAATAAGCTCTGAGTACGCTTATAAGGTCCGTAAAAGCATCTATCCTTGCAGCCGCCTTTCCCAGCCCCGGAACATCTTCACAACTTGCCATTGCGGAAAAAAGCGAGATGTCATTTTCATCTGCGTAACTTTGAAGCTTATCAAGAGTGGCATTTCCTATCTGACGCTTGGGAACATTTACTATCCTTCTTACCGCAAGATCGTCAACACCCGAATCAATGACTTTTAGATAGGCTATGATGTCCTTGATCTCGGCTCTTGAATAGAAATTCACTCCCCCGACCACGTTGTATGGAATACCCGCAAGAAGGAGTTTTTCCTCGATGACTCTGGACTGGGCATTGGTACGGTACAAAACAGCACAGCTTCCGTATCCGTATTCTCCCATCCTGTTTTTATGCTGTATATCGTTTACGATATATTCAGCCTCTTCATATCCGGTTTCCAGCTGCATAAACACAGGCTTTTTCCCGTTTCCGGCATCGGTCCACAGTCTTTTTTCCTTACGTCCGGCATTATTGCTGATCACGGCATTGGCTGCATCAAGGATATACTGGGTGGAACGGTAATTCTGCTGAAGCCTGAAGACCTTGGCATCCGGGTAGTGCTCTTCAAAATCAAGGATATTTCTGATATTTGCACCCCTGAATCTGTATATGGACTGATCGTCATCACCCACCACGCACAGATTTCTGTATTTTGAAGCAAGAAGCCTGATAAGTTCAAACTGCGCAGTATTGGTATCCTGATATTCATCAACAAGAATGTACTTAAATCTTTCGCTGTATTTTTCAAGCACCTCGGGATACTGAGCAAAGAGCTGCACCGTCAGCATGATGATGTCATCAAAATCCACGGCATTGTTTTTCCTTAAGGTTTCCTGATACTCTCTGTAACACCGTGCATATATGGTCTTGAAAAAATCGTTATATACGAACTTTTCGTACTCACTGCAATCTATAAGCTCGTTTTTTGCAGATGATATCTCATTAATGATCGTCCGCTCGCGGATCCTCTTGGTGTCCACATTAAGCTTTTTGCAGACAGTCTTCATGATGCTCTTCTGATCATCCGTATCATATACGGTGAATTTTTCTCCGTAACCAAGGAGTCCTATCTCGGAATGAAGGATCCTCATACATGCGGCATGAAAAGTGGATACCTGCATGTATCTTGCATCCGGGCCCACAAGGTCTTCAACCCTCTCCTTCATCTCACCTGCGGCTTTGTTGGTAAAGGTGACCGCAAGGATATTCCGGGGTGAAACTCCTTTTTCCGAAATAAGATAAGCTATCCTGTATGTAAGCGTCCTTGTCTTTCCCGAACCCGCACCCGCAAGTATGAGTACGGGACCGTCAGGCGAAGTCACGGCTGCTCTTTGTTCATCATTAAGTCCGTCAAGCCAGCTCATCAGCAGTTCTCCCTGATCAGGCAAAAGCTCCAGATCATATTATTAAATGTCTCAACCTCTGTTCCGCAATAAGGACAGATCTTATTTCCCAGAGTCGTAATGACACCGCCGCAGTTAGGACAGTTGAGTGCCTTTCCGGCAGCGCCGATACTCTTTATCTTTTCAGGATCCTGTATATAACAGCAATCGATTATATATCTTACCTGGGATACGGAATCTTTATTTCCTCTTATAACTTTACCGTCTTTTTCAGCCCAGAAAATATATGATGCCGCAGATTGGAATCTTATGACACATCTTCCGGTATATCTGGTATATGTATTAAGCACCGTCCTGTGGATATGTATATCCTCATAGTGTTCTTTGACGTAATTCAGATTAAGATCGTTAAGCCTTAAAAAAAGTGCTTCCTTAAGTTCTTCGTTTGCATCCTGAAGGCAGGAAGCATCACCGGTTGAAAGAGCCTGTAGATATTCCCTCAGACAGTTCTCGGCACGGTTTATAAGTTCTGAAATATTGATGTCCGGAAAATCCTTTGCGATCTTGGGAGCGTAGATGGAGGAACCGTCGGATAAGGACCTTGGAGTCTTGGAAAACTCCTGCTCCTGTTTTTTCAGATTTGAAATAAGATCCGGATTTCCGTAGACCTCATTTGAAATCTCACGGGCCTTGTTTCTTATTACAAAAAATGCCACAAGTACCGCTATTGCGGCAACTATGACAAGTACGAGAAATAAGACGGACATAACTATCGGAAAAGCCATTGTCATCCTTTCAAAAAAGCCCGTCCCCATATCGGAGACGGGCTTCATAAAACTGATCGATCGTTACTTTATGCAGATTATTTCTTTATGTCATTATCGTCGAATACGTCTCCGCACTCGGGACAGAACTTGGGAGGATTAGCGGGATCTTCAGGTTCCCATCCGCACTTGTCGCACTTATACAAAGGTGCGCCTGCGGGACGCTTTGCTCCGCAGTTGTTGCAGAAGTTACCCTGGTTCACTGTTCCGCAGGAGCAGGTCCATCCGGCATCAGCGGGCTTGGGAGATCCGCAATTTGAGCAGAACTTTCCGGTGTTGCCGCCGGTACCGCAGGAACATGTCCATCCGTTTACGGGAGCTGCGGCTCCTGCCTGAACAGGTGCAGCCTGCTGAACGGGTGCTGCCTGCTGAACGGGCTGCTGGTACATCTGCTGCTGTCCTGCCATCTGATACATATTTGCTGCCTGCTGTCCGCCCATCATGCCTGCCATGTTCATTCCTGCGAATGCCATCATGGGGCCGGTAGAGGTATTGCTTGCAGCTGCTTCCATTGCATTTGCAGTTGAAAGAGCCATTGCTGCAGCACCCATTGAAGGATCTCTGTATACTGCTCTCTCCTGGGCATCCTTAAGTCTCTTCTCATCCTCTTCGTTAGCCTTTACGCTGTTGACGGAGATGGAAGCGATGTTGATACCGCGAAGGTCTCCCCACTGAGATGAAAGAGCCTCATTAAGAGCGTTACAAAGTTCAAGGGTATGTCCGGGAAGCTGGTCGTACTCGATACGTTCAGCGGAGATCTTTGCAAATGCAGGCTGGAGAGCGCTGCAGAGCTCTGACTTCATGATGGAAGCAAGGTTCTCTTTGTTGTAATCGCCGCTTACATTACCGGAAACATGTTTATAGAAAAGAAGCGGATCTACGATCCTGAATGAGTACTCACCGTTTGCCTTGATGTTGACGGTAAGCTTGAGATTAAGATCGGGATCTACGATCTTGAAAGGAACGGTCTGGGGAGTTCCCCACTTGTTCTTAAGGATCTCCTTGGTATTAATGAAATATACTCTCTGATCCTTACCGGTGTTACCGCCCATAGCGATCCTCTTACCGACGGTCTTGAAAGTGTTGATAAGATTTTCGCCGAGTTTTCCGTAGAAAAGTGAAGGCTCCGATGACTGATCATAGATATACTCACCGGGCTCTGCACAAAAATCAACAACTGCGCCCTGGTCAACGATAAGCATACACTGCCCTTCGTTAACCGCTACTTTTGAACCGTTTGAGATAATGTTGTCATTACCCTTGGTGTTCTGGTTTCTTGCACCGTTTGTCCTCACCTGTCCTTTGGTGAGAAGAATGTCATTAGACATTGAATCGCAGTAGAAAAACTCAAGCCACTGATCGGCTAAGGTTCCGCCTGCTGCTGCCATTGCTGCACTGATAAGTCCCATTAGATTCCCTCCTGATATTATTTTGCCGTTTGAGCGCCACTTTTTGTGTCACTTTTAACTGACTTATAAATTATACAACAAATTGAACTGTTTAGGAAATAAAATATCTGACCGATGTCATATTTATCGGGTTTTCCTTGTTAATATCATTGTTTATATGATAAAATATCGTATCCGAAAGATACACAAGCAATTACTTTATGGAATCAATACTTTTTATCAGAAGAGAAAACAATTTCATGACAGGCGCCATCGTCAGCGGACTGAAAAAAGCCGGATTTGAGCTTTATGAGGAACCTGTCAGCGTCAACTCCATCCAGAAGTATAAGGATGAAAGTGCTCTTATACTCTTTTATACAGACGGTATTGAGATAATCGATGATATCAATTCGGTACTCGTATATCTTAAAGACCTGTGCGTAGAAGAAAACAAGCTTCTTTACCTGGTTGGAGATCCCAATGAGTTTTCAGTCATATGCAAGACCATTCCCAAGGCATCCCTCTGCGATACCATGGCAAGACCTCTTGACATGGCAAAACTTGTGGGTGACATGAACAAATATACTTCCGACACATTCAGCCAGAAGAAGAATATACTGGTTGTGGACGACGATCCCACATATCTTAAGATCATAAGAGAATGGCTCAAAAACGATTATAACGTTACCATCGCTTCGTCTGCAATGCAGGCCATTACCTTCATATCAAAGAATCCCGTGGATCTGGTGCTGCTGGATTACGAGATGCCTGTCACCACAGGCCCCAAGGTATTTGAAATGATGAAGTCCGACCCCGAGATATCAGGGATCCCGGTAATGTTCCTTACAGGAAAAAATGACAAGGACAGTATAATGAAGGTCATGTTCTTAAAACCCGCAGGATACCTTCTTAAAACCATCAACAAAGAAGAACTGATAACAACGCTCAGATCCTTCTTCGTAAACCAGAAATACAAGAAATGAAAAAGACAGCCGCCGGCTGTCTTTTTTCTCATATGATACGGTCGATCCAACCTGATTCTTTCATCCGGTCATTCATACATGCGGACATTCACGCATCGGGATCTTCATTTAAAAACTGCTGCTCTGCCATATCGTCTATCATATGCTCGATAATGGTCTTCTTCAGATATATGTCATATCCAAGCTGACAGATAAATGCGAACTTCTTGAGATATTCCCTCTTATCCTCAGGCATGTCATCAAAAGCCCTGTCTATCTTCTCAACCTTTTCATCAAGGTCTTTTTTAAGTTTTCCTCTTGCACCCTTTCCGGTTGCGATCATCTGGGTATACATTTTCTCAACCATATCCCTGTTATCCGAAAGATCGTCGGACAAAGGTGACAGAAGGGTCTGGATGTCACTGATAGTAAGGAAAGATTTAAAATAAAAGATAAAAAGCAGTTCAAGCATATGCTCTCTTGAATACTTCTTCTTCACCGGGGGATGGATCAGGTGGTTCTTCGCATAATTATTGATCATGGTCTTCGTCAGAACCTTATCCTTGGCTGGAGTTCTTACAAGTCCCGAAAGCTTACGGTCCATGAAGGTTGTAAGCTGGTCCATGTACAGATCCATTGTGGGAAGTTCATCGGGAGATATGGTATTTATGGATTTAAGATTGTCTATCGCACGCTCGACAGTTTCGGTAAATAATACTTCGCTCATCTTCCGTATCCTGCTTTATTCGTTATAGTCTGTCAAAACAACATATGTAATATTATATAGTTTTAAAGACTACATGACAAGTACATTTTCCCGTTTAAGTCACACGATGCTTATCATCTTTACTTTTGTGTGATAAAGTGTTAAAATTTCAACTTGTGAAAGCAACAATATAACAGTTTTGGGGAGAAAAGAAAATGAATGATAAATTAAAATCCGAATCCGTTGACAGACTGTTTGAGGGAATACTTGAGCTTAGGACCGTTGATGAATGCTATTCTTTCTTTGAAGATCTGTGTACCATCGGAGAACTGATGAGCATGTCACAGAGATTTGAAGTAGCCAAGATGTTAAAGGAAGGACAGACCTATCTTGCAATCTCCGCAAAGACCGGTGCTTCAACCGCAACCATCAGCAGAGTCAACAGAAGCCTCTCCTACGGAAATGACGGATACGACATAGTACTTTCAAGAATGAAGGACTAAAAAAAGCAATATAACAAAGAATCAGCGACAGCAAAGAAAAAGGACATGCGGTGCACGTCCTTTTTGATCTCATATCAGTTATCTTCGGAACTGACAACCACTTCCTCAACAGGTTCGGGCTCATTTTCCTTTGCGTTTTCAAGAGCGTCCCTTACCTCTGATTCAGCCAGTTTCCGGTCTTTTTTCTCTTTCATCTTCTTGGAAAAATTATCCTTCTCCCTTTTGGGAACACCGTCTTCGTTCATGACGCATTTTCCCTGGAATATGGCTTTTTCATCGATTATGATGTTTCCTGTATGGATATCTCCGATGACTCTCGCGGTTGATGAAAGCTCTGCTCTTTCGGGGGCTATGATATTACCCTCGATGTCCCCGCCTACGATCAGTCCACTGCATTTTACATTTCCCCTGATCTCTCCGCAGGTACCTATGACAACTGTGCCTTCCACGTTAACGTTTCCGTTGATCCTGCCATCGATCCGGACGCATCCGGGAGCGGCAAAATCCCCCTCCATCACGGCTCCTTTGCCGATGAGGGTGGTGATATTCAGTTTCTGGTTTTTCATTATCTTTACTCCCTTGACAGTGTTGACGGCTAAAGATCAGCCGCTTATTATCATAACCTCTTCGGGATCAATGTAGCTGTCATTATACATGATCTCATAACCCAAAGAGAGATTATCAGAACCCAGATTGTAAAGAGTGTTTCCTGCAAAAACAGCATCACCTTCGGATACTATGGCATCTCCGTCGTTCATATATATGCTCTTGTATCCGTTTCCGTGGTCTATGGTTATAACGGTATAAAAGCCAAGATCCTTAACTTCCTTTGTCTTATTATCGGATCCTACCGTCTCACCGGCAACATAGTACTCAGCGATGGAATCATCGCTGTTATCCTTGGGATTGGTCCTGATCTCGGACACGACGCCTGATGCCGCAGCCCTGCAAAAATCGCCTTCAGATCCCTTGAACACAATAACGGGTATTTCTCCGTCAGTCGTCTTATTCATGCTCGCAGAGCCGCTTAAGGGAAACTCAGTGGGCACGTACATATTATCGATCTGACTGGACAGGCCTGCCACTTCATCAGTCTTGGTATTGACTGTCTGGGAAAGAATGGATATCTCCGATTCCTTGGATGCTACGATGTCATTAAGATCCGACACCTCTTTTTCCAGCTCCAGTATTCTCTCATTCCTGGCGGAGATACCTTCATTAAAACCTTTGATTATTCCTGCTTCGTTGGCAAAATAGCCTATGCTCACGCCCGCAAACACGCAGCCTGCAACTGCAGCCACTCTGATAACACCTCTGTGAACGCGAAAGAGTCTTGTCTTCTCATTTACATCACTGGATGTAACTATCATCTGTCTTTGGATTTTTTTTCTGTGCCTGGATTCCTTAAGCACATAAACAAAGCGTGAAGCCATTAAACCTCCGAATTATACTTAAACAGTACATATCACTATATCATCACAATAATATTTTTGCAAATTTTATGTAATAAAAATGTAACAAATTAAATTAAATTTTTATAAAAAAAATAAAACGCCACAGCGTGACGTTTATTTATATAAGGCATTTTCAAATAAGATGTGTGGGCAGACATGATGCACCGATATAAGGTTTACATCAAAACTCAGATGCTCCGGCAGGCCTTTATGACCTCGTTCAGATCAAGGTTTCCGCCGTATATATCAAGTGAAGAACCGATGGTTATATCCACTTTTCCTGCGCCCAGCTTACCTGCTTTTTTTATATCATCATAACATGAGATACCTCCGGCATATGTTACGGGCACTTCGTCAAAGGCAGAAAGTATACTGAACACTCCTTCAGAAAAACCGCCGTTTTTTCCCTCAACATCCACCGCATGTATCAAAAACTCATCACAGTATAAGGATAATCTTTTAAGAAGCTCCGTACTAAATTCTTCGTCTGTTTTTTTAGTCCATCTGTCGGTCATGACGAAATACTTTCCGTCAAAAGCCTTGCAGCTCATATCAAGGACAAGTCTCTTTCTTGTTACGGCTCCGGTAATTTTTTCAAGATTATCGTAATTTACTTTACCGTCTGAAAAAACGAAAGAGGTAACTATAACATGGGATGCTCCGGCATCCAGGAAGATCCCGGCATTTTTATCGTCAATGCCTCCGCCTGCCTGAAGTCCTCCGGGAAATTCGGAAAGTGCCGATATACACTGTTTCAAAGAGGCTTCATACTCGGGAGTTCCCTTTTTGTTAAGTATTATCGCATGTCCGCCTTTCAGATCATGTTTTTTAAAAAGCCCTGCATAAAAGGCTGCATCTTTTTCAGATACAAAATTTTCGGACGCAGAAGCGGAATCGTCAGTAAGTGACGATCCCACTATCTGTTTTACTTTTCCGTTGTGAATATCAATACAGGGACGAAATCTCATAAATCAAAAAGACAAACATGAACAGATCATAAAGGGTTTTAATTAAGGGATGCATCGATAACATTGCTCATGTCATAAAGCCCCGGTGCTTTACCTGCAAGGAAAAGGGCGGCGCTGACGGCACCCTTTGCAAATACGGCTCTTGAATATGCACTGTGGGAAAATGTAATGACTTCATCGGTCCCGGCAAAGATAACATCATGGTCACCCACAATGGTACCGCCTCTTACAGCACTGATACCGATTTCTTTATCGGGTCTTTTTTCTCTTCTTGAGCTTCTGTCATATACATATTCATATTCATTGCCAAGAGCTTCGTTTACGGAATCCGCAAGTGCAAGAGCTGTGCCGCTGGGAGCATCGAGCTTCATCCTGTGATGTTTTTCAACTATCTCAATGTCAAAACCGGATGAAGCAAGGATTCCTGCCGCATCCTTTAAAAGCCTCTGCAAAAGATTGATGCCAAGGCTCATATTGGCGCTCTTAAGAACTGCGATCCTGCCGGATAGAGTCCTGACCCTGGAAAGCTGTTCTTCCGAAAGACCTGTGGAGCAAAGAACAAGAGGAAGATTTCTTTTTTCGCAATAGTCCATAAGCTTATCTACCGCAGATGCGCTTGAAAAGTCGATGACTACATCAGCTTCCACCCCGCATTCATCGATATCCTTAAAAACAGGATACGAATTCTTAATACCGTCAAAGACATCGATCCCCGCAACAATTTCCGCATCGTCACGCTCTTTAACAATTCCTGTTATCATCTGTCCCATACGGCCGTTGCAGCCGTGCATGATGATCCTGACCATATCAGTTCCTTTCATAACAAATCATTAATATTTTAAGCAAACAAATCAGTCTCTTGTAAGATCGTTAAATTTGATCACGGCACCCTCAGATACTTTAAGACCGTAATCTGCAAGGGATTTCTTAAGTCTTGCCACATTGGCATCATCCATTTCCGTAAGAGGAAGTCTTAAAGGACCTGCATTCATGCCCATGAGATTAAGAGCAGTCTTAACGGGGATGGGATTGACCTCACAGAAAAGACTTCCGATGACATCTATTGCCTCAAGCTGGAGCTTGCAGCTTGCCTTAACATCTCCCTCAAGATATTTTGCGACAATGTCATGGGTCTGTCTGGGTGCGATATTGGAAAGCACGGAGATAACACCGAGTCCTCCCAGTGAAAGAAGGGGCACTATCTGATCGTCATTTCCGGAATAAATCGCAAAATCGTCATCCATGATGGATGCAAGTGTTGCAACCTGTGAGATATTTCCGCTTGCTTCCTTTATGGCCACAACATTTGAACATCTCCCGGCGATGGCTTTAACAGTTGCGGGAAGAATGTTACATCCGGTCCTTGAAGGAACATTGTAAAGGATCGCAGGGATCTTAACAGCCTCTGCAGTCTTGCAGAAATGCTCGATAAGTCCCTTTTGGGTAGCCTTGTTATAATAAGGTGTTACAAGAAGCAGTGCATCCGCCCCTGCCTTCTCTGCCTCTACTGAAAGGTAGATGGCGGTCTCGGTGCTGTTGGATCCCGTACCTGCTATGACGGGTACTCTTCCCGCAACCTTCTCAACAGTATGTTTTATTACATTTATATGCTCTTCATGTGAAAGTGTGGATGCCTCTCCTGTTGTTCCGCAGGCAACTATCGCATCCGTACCTCCGCTGATCTGGAATTCTATGAGTTCGTCAAGTTTCTCATAGCTTACACTTCCGTCAGCCTTCATGGGGGTTACAAGTGCAACCGCAGCTCCTGTAAAAATCGGTTTTCTCATTTTTTCTCTCCTTTGTACCATTTGTTTACGTGTGTCCGTCAGCCTTTTCAAAAAGAAAGACTGACACGTAATAAATACGGTCAGCCGTTATCAATTCAGATCCTTGATAGCTCCCCATCCGATACATTCGGATGACAGTCATACGATTGTTAAGCGTATGCCCAGGATCCGGTCTTCCGCAAAAACCGTTCCTTCGGCGCCTCACCCTTTCTTAAGCCTTCGCATGTGTACGGCACATCCGGCTTCTTACTTTTGATCGGCGCAACCTCTACCGTTTTATTATCTTAAAGAAGATACTATCACCTGCCACTTTAACTGTCAACAGCGAAAAGCTTTTTACGTCAGGCGCATTCGGGTTTCCTACAATATCGTACTTTACGTATTTATTAAAATATCATAAAATTATTATTATGAAAAAAACAAAACTCATTAGAAAATTTGCATTTCTTATCTCTGTTTTCATCATACTCACCATAAGTCTGGCTGCGCTTATAACTTATCTTTCCCAGATGAAGCTGAATAAAAGCGCATGCGTCAACAAGATAATCGGTGTCGGTGATTACCTTGAGGGACTCATCGAAGAAGAACCCGGCGAATTTCAGGAATATATCGATTTTTACAAAGAGCATTATCAGGATATCCGCATCCCCAAGGACTTTACAGACAGCACGGATGCGAAGATCGCTTTTTATGCCGCCTTCAGCAGGGAATATCCCGGAAAAGCTTTCAAAACAGATGTAAAGACATCAGATATGCCTCTGGAACTTCAGACTCTCTATTATACCTTTGTCCATGAGTACTGGATCCTGACCTTTGAGCAGGCCAGAGAATCCTTCGATCTTCCGTATACTTATTTTCTGCTTCCCGACGATAAAACAAATATGACCATGTACATGATAGACGGAGAGCGTACCGAAGATCCGGAGAATCCCGGCTTTTTATACATGGGCGATTCATATTACGAAGATCCGTCAGAACACGCTCTAATGTGGAATACCTACCATAATGCTGTAAGATACGATGATGTCTATGAATGGGACAATGCGTGGGGCAATACTTATTCTTATTACACTCCCGTTGTGCTTAACGGAGTGTGTGCCGGACTTGTGGTCACTGAGATAGATGTAAAATATGTAAACGGAAAGATATTAAAAAACACTCTTCTTCTGACCCTCCAGCTTGGAATTCTCCTTACCACGGCAACAGCGGTCCTTCTTGCATTCTTCAACAAAAAACATATCAGCAGGATCAACCATCTTTCCGAACAGGTAAATGATTTCTCCACAAAAAGAGGCTACGAAACAGTTGAAGCCATACGTTCATACCCTTACGGAAACGATGAGATATCCACCCTTGCCGAAAATACGGCAAACATGATCAAAGAACTTCAGAGCCATGAAATGAAGATCGCCAAGGACGCACAGTTCAAAAGCGATTTCCTTGCAAACATGAGCCACGAGATAAGAACTCCCATGAACGCCGTAGTCGGTCTTTCCGAACTTGTTCTTAAAGAAGACCTTAACGAAAAGAGCAGGGAGTATTCCGAACAGATCTACGAATCAGCAAATTCAATGCTTAATGTCTTAAATGACATTCTTGATTTTTCCAAGATAGAAGCAGGCACCATGATCATAGCTCCTGCAGATTACGATATCAGAAAATCTGTAAATATGGTGGTCAGCAATCAGGCTATGGGCATTGCGGACAAGCCGGTCAAGATGGGACTGAACATTTCACAGGACATCCCTTCCCGCCTTGTAGGCGATGTTTCACGCATCAGGCAGATACTTGGGAACGTTATATCAAATGCCGTAAAATTTACCAAAGAAGGGTCCATCTCTGTAGAGGTTGCAGGTCAGCCCATAGACGACAAGAATATAACTCTTATCATAAAAGTTTCAGATACAGGTATAGGTATCAAAGAGGAAGATCACGAGAAGATATTCGAATCATTCTCACAGGTAGACAGTAAGAGAAACCGTGAAGCAGACGGAACGGGTCTTGGACTTGCCATCACCCAGCGCCTGATAGAACTGATGAACGGAACCATTGAAGTGGAAAGTGAGTACGGAGTGGGAAGTACATTCATCATCACTCTTCCACAGAAGATATCGGATTCCCAGGCAGACGGTGAAGAGCCTGCAGTCATCACTTCATCCGGAGAAAAGCCTCTTTACGCCCCCGGAGCCAAAGTCCTTGTTGTTGATGACAACAGTATCAATCTCTACGTTGCAAAGAATCTGCTTGAAATATACGGCGTCAAACCCGTATGTGTACCCAGCGGAGAGCTGGCGATCAAAGCAGTACAGAAGAAAGAATTTGATCTTATCCTCATGGACTACATGATGCCCAAAATGGACGGTATCGAAGCCATGAAGATCATACGCTCAGAGCACCCCGAATATAACGAAAGACCCATCATCGCATTTACAGCTAATGCTGTGGAGGAAGCAAGGGAAAAGCTTATGAGCGAAGGAATGAACGATTTCCTTTCAAAGCCGGTCAAGGCAGAGGATATAGAAGCCCTGCTCAGAAAGTGGCTTCCCGATGAACTGATAGAATAATAAAAAAATCAGGGCCATCCGAAAGGATGGCCCTTCTGTTATCAGTCTTTGTTAAAACCTGCGCGCTTTCTGAGTCTGGGATCAAGGATCTTTTTCCTGATACGAAGATTCAGGGGAGTTACCTCTAACAGCTCATCTGTTTCAATGAAATCCAGTGCCTGTTCAAGCGAAAGGATCTTCGGAGGTGTAAGCCTTAAAGCTTCATCAGCGGATGATGATCTTGTATTTGTCATCTGCTTTTTCTTACATACATTTATCTCAATATCTTCACTTCTGCCTGTCTCACCAACTACCATTCCCGAATAAACTTTTTCTCCGGGTCCGATGAAAAGAGTTCCTCTTTCCTGGGCATTGAACAATCCGTATGTTATGGCTTCACCGTCTTCAAAAGCTATAAGAGATCCGAGCTTTCTGTAAGAGATATCTCCCTTATAAGGAGCATATCCGTCGAATTCGGTATTGATGACACCGTTACCTTTAGTATCCGTCAAAAACTCTCCCCTGTAGCCTATAAGTCCTCTTGAAGGGATGGAGAACTCAAGCCTTGTATATGTTCCTCCGCTTATGGAACTCATATTCCTGAGCTCGCCTTTTCTTGAACCGAGCTTTTCGATGACAGCTCCGGTACAGTCGTTTGGAACATCGATATAGGCTATCTCCATGGGTTCTGTCTTATTACCCTTTTCGTCGGTCTTATACAAAACCTCTGCCTTGGATACGGCGAATTCATATCCTTCTCTTCTCATTGTCTCTATAAGCACTGAAAGGTGAAGTTCTCCTCTTCCGGATACCTTGAAACGATCGGTATCTTCTGTATCCTCGACTCTGAGAGACACATCAGTATTAAGTTCCCTGTAAAGTCTGTCCCTTAAATGTCTGGATGTAACGAACTTTCCCTCCTGTCCCGCAAGAGGTGAATCATTGACGCAAAAATCAATGGCAATGGTGGGTTCGGATATCTTCTGGAAGGGAATGGGAGAAACAGCATCGGGGCTGCAGATCGTATCCCCTATATGTATCTCGGAGATACCTGAAATGGCAACGATGGAACCTATCTTTGCTTCATTTACCTCGACCTTGGCAAGTCCGTCGAATTCGTAGAGCTTGCTGATCTTGGTCTTGATAAGCTTGTCCGGATCATGATGATTGCAGATAACAACTTCCTGATTGACCTTAACGGAGCCGTTCTCAACCTTACCGATGCCGATACGTCCCACATACTCATTGTAATCTATGGTGGATATAAGGACCTGTGTCCCTGCCTCAGTATCTCCTTCGGGAGCCGGTATATACTCAAGGATGGTATCAAACAAAGGAGCCATGCTTGTTCCTGCCTGAGAAGGATCCATGCTTGCTATACCGCTTTTAGCGGAAGCGTATACAAAAGGACAGTCAAGCTGGGCATCATCTGCATCAAGCTCAAGGAAAAGCTCGAGAACTTCATCAACCACTTCCTCAGGTCTTGCCTCGGGACGGTCTATCTTGTTGATACAGACGATAACGGGAAGCTTAAGTTCCAGTGCTTTCCTTAATACAAATTTGGTCTGGGGCATTGCTCCTTCAAATGCATCAACAACAAGGATGACACCGTTTACCATCTTAAGGACACGTTCAACCTCTCCTCCGAAATCCGCATGTCCCGGTGTATCAACAATATTGATCTTGGTATTTTTATATGTTACGGCTGTATTCTTGGAAAGTATGGTTATACCGCGCTCACGCTCGATATCTCCCGAGTCCATGACACGCTCGGCAACTTCCTGGTTTTCCCTGAATACTCCGCTCTGTTTTAAAAGCTCATCAACAAGGGTAGTCTTGCCGTGATCGACGTGGGCGATTATGGCAACATTTCTTATATCTTCTCTCTTTGTGATCATAACTTACTCCTTCTCAAAACCTAAATAATATAACCCACAGCGGCTTTTTTTTCAAGTAAAAAGTGAGCCGTCAGGCTTTCCTTTCGGCTCACTTTGATATGTATGTTCATTTTTTTGACTCAAGAGCCCTCTTTTTAAGATCCCTTGCGTTCTGAAGAGAGCTTTCGCTTTTTTCATCCGACCCTAAAAGCCTTGCGATCTCTTCCACGGAAGCCTCTCCTTCTATCTTTCTTACGTTTGTTGTTGTAGAGGAATCATCCGATGACTTTTCAATGACAAAATGATGATCCGCCATTGATGCTATCTGGGGAAGATGTGTAATGCATATAACCTGATGATGGGCAGAAACCCTTCCTAAGGATTCGGCAACCTTCCATGCCGTGATGCCGCTTATGCCGGAGTCTATCTCATCAAAGATAAGAGTTCCGGTATTCTCCATTCCTGCAAGGACTGTTTTGACGGCAAGCATTATCCTGGAAAGTTCACCTCCGGATGCCACATCGGATATGGGCTTTAAGTCTTCGCCGGGATTAGTGGAAATATAAAAGTCCACGCTGTCACAGCCTCTTATTCCCTCAGCAGAATCCTCAAGTCTTATCTCAAGTCTTGCTCCGTTAAAATTAAGTTCCGCAAGCTGCTTTTCCAGTTCTTTTGAAAGAACCGGAGCACTCTTTTTGCGAAGCATGCTAAGCTTTAATGATGCCTTAAAATAATCATCTTCGGCATCCTTAACCTTCTTTTTCAGTTCACTTATGTATGCATCAAAATCAGAATACTTTTCAAGCTGTTCTCTTTTTTCATCAGCATATCTTAAAATGTCCGGAATGGTCTTTCCGTACTTACTCTTAAGTTTATTGATAAGATCCAGCCGCTTTTCGGTCAGTTCAAATTCTTCTTCATCAAATTCCATCCGGGAAATATATGAAGAGACCGAATAACTGATATCGGACAAAAGCGATTCCGCTTCCGAAAGCTCATCTGATATCTTTCCCAGTTCATCATCGAAACGGATGATCTGTGACAGTTCTCCGTTAGCTGAAGATACAAATGAAAGTGCATTTTCGTCCCCATCACCCCCGAGAAGATCATGAACCTTTTCGATACCTTCGGCGATCTTCCTGAAATTGCTCATCCTGCGGTATGCATTCTCAAGCTCTTCATCCTCGCCTTCTTTGAGTGAGGCTTCTTCTATCTCTTTAAGTTCATATTCGGAAAGCTGTATCTGTCTTGCCTGAACTCCCGAATCCATATTCTCCGATTCCAGGCTGCTTCGAAGATCTGCCATCACTTTATACTTTGAAGAAACATCCGAAAGAAGATCATTGATCTTAGGGCCGCATGCTGAGTCTAAGATAGTAAGAAGGTCAGATCTGTGAAGAAGGTTCTCATAATCTCTCTGACCGTGAACATCTATAAGGGCCTGCGAGAGTTTCTTCATTTCCTTCACAGTGGTATTAGAGCCGTTTATCCTGCAGGAAGACTTTGACTGGGAGCAGACTCTTTTGATTATGACAGTCCCGTCATCTTCAGGTTCGATATCAAGTTCTCCAAGCACCTCAAGGGCTTTGGGAGAAATGTTGTCAAAAACAAGTTCCACAGAAGCACTCTGGGCTCCGTTTCTGATCATCTGCGTATCAAACCTTGAACCTAAGGCCATAAGAACAGACCCCATCAGCAGAGATTTTCCCGCGCCTGTCTCACCGGTAAGGATATTAAGTCCGCCGGCAAAATCGATATCCGCATCTTCAATAAGGGCTAAATTTTTAACATGTAAGTTTTTAAGCATAATCCTCCGCCTTTTCAAAAGGGCGGTCAAAGGCATTCATTACTGTATTCCCGTAACTCCCATGATCTTGTCCATGAGCTGATCTGCCGATCCCGTATCCCTGACGGCGATCATCACGGTATCGTCGCCTGCGATACAGCCCACGACTTCGCTTAAATGCATTGCATCTATTGCGGCCGCAACAGCCATGGCCATTCCGGCAACGGTCTTAAGGACAAGAATGCTCTGTGCTTTATCTATGCTGACAAAACCATCCCTTAAAACCCTGGGATACTTCTCTTCCATTATGCCATGGGAAGCAGTCAGTCTCGCATATTTCTGTCCTGTTTTGTCTGAGGGGATCTTTGTAAGAGACAGTTCACGGATATCTCTCGAAACAGTAGCCTGAGTGGCTTCAAATCCCTCTTTTTTCAGCAGTGCACAGAGTTCTTCCTGGGTTGAAATATCATTATTCTCAATAAGATATAATATCTTGCTTTGTCTGGAACCTTTTCCCCTCATCACGCATCTCCCATTTTTCTTTGAAGAGTTTCAAGGAAGCTCAGATTGCTCAGTCTGATAAGATCGGTGCTTTTCTCGGATCTTCCGATGATCACTCTGTCGCCTGCTTCAAGAAGCATTCGATGCTTTCCGTCAAAAGAAACCTCTATCTGCTGCTCTAAGCCGTCATTTCTTGAAAGTACCGGAACCTCAATGGTGTCCTTTGCAGAGAGCACCAGACTTGAATGATAAAGAGAGTGGGGACAGATGGGAGTAAGTATAAGCACATCCGATAAGGGGGCTGCTATAGGACCTCCCGCAGAAAGATTATATCCGGATGAACCGGTGGGAGTTGATACTATGACACCGTCACCTTTAAAAGCATGGATGAACTGTGAATTGACATACACCGGAAGTTCTATCATGTTCATTCCGCCGTATCTGCTGATCACAACATCATTAAGGGCTACGGTAACAGTCCGTTCACCGTTTTTTTTGATCACTTCACCGCAGAGCATGAGTCTTTTTTCGGTGTAATAATCGCCGCCGATAAGCCTTGAAAGACTCTCCTCTAGTTTTGACGGCTCTATCTCCGTAAGAAATCCCAGTTTTCCGAGATTAACACCGACAATGGGAATATCGGACTTCCAGGCTTCTCTTGCAGCCTGGAGAACAGTTCCGTCACCTCCCAGCACGATGATAAGATCATATCCTGATCTTTGCTCTATCTCAGCATCCTTATCCTCGGTCCTTTCGATATCCGACAAAAGAACATCCGTTTCAATACCTTCTTTTTCCAGGAAGGCCCTGACACGTGAGGTTATGACTTCACCCGGATCCTTATGTTTATTTGTATAGATAAGTACTTTATTCATCAGCAAGTTCTCTGTGGGATCTTTCCGCAAGTCCGGATATCCTGTCCGTCCATTCATCCGAAAAGACCTCCGTCTCTTCATTCAAAAAAAGCTCATTAAATTTTTCGATGGCTTCCTTTTCGCTCAAACCAAGTATCTCATCCGGAACATCGTCCCTTTTTTTGATATACATCAGGTATTCGATATTTCCTTCCGGTCCCTTGATCGGGGAAAAGTCCGTTCCGAGGATCTCAAA
>CAMPAP010000076.1 GCA_946631935.1 uncultured Lachnospiraceae bacterium
GATCATTTTTTTTGTATCTCCGGATGATGCTCTTTTTTCAATATCTTCAGGAAGGATAAAGCCCAGGTGGGCTCTTCCGCTTATGACCGCTTCTCTCAGGCTTTCTTCATCCTGAGCTTCGATATACCTGTAAGCCGATAATGTTTTGTCATCATTTAAAAGTTCCAGTATCCTGTCCCCATACTCTCCCGCTTCATTGAGTATAAAGACATCCGCAGGAGCTTCAAGGGGAATGATGGTCCTGTTTACAAGAAGCAGCACGGAATATATGAGCACCGCCCACAGATACGTAAAAGGGCTCTTTAATCTCGATTTGAGCATAAGGAGAAATCTCACGAAGTATATGCCCATGATAAAGCCTCCCCTGTCCCAAAAAATAAGATCCCAAGCATGATCTCTCTGAGTGCTCCGCCGGCAAAAATATCATTTCTCCACATTGCGGCAGGCAGATAATTTCCTACTTTAGCCGCTATGTCCGGCAAAAAGACCTGTGGCACCACGCATCCTCCCAGTACCAACATTACGATAAATATTATAAGAAGAAGAAGTCCCGCATCCTCCCTTCCCTTAAGAAGGCTGAAAAACATATGCGCAAAACCGCAGATGCAAAGGATCACAGGAAGTATGTACAAAACATTCCCAAGGGTCCCGGATGCGTTATCAAGCTGCATCCCAAGTCCGCTTAAGAGTTCATTTTCAGATTTAAGAAAAATATTTCTCATGACAGCCACGGCAAGGCAATACAAAAAAGAGACAGCAGACAGCTGGACAAACATTATGAAAAACTTTACAAAACCTGTTTTTACAGGTCCAAGGCCCACTCTTCTGAAATTATATTCAACAGCCGACGATCTTCTGGAATAAAGATACCCAAAGCCCGTACAGGAAAATAAAATGATCAGCAAAAGAGCGCAGACCATGTAATAAGATATCAGTCCTCCGGTATCAAATGATGAATCAAATTCTTCATTAAATATCTTTGTTCTTTTGAGAAGAATATCAAAGGAAAGACTCGTAAGATAATTCTCCATATCTGTTCTGGAGACTTTCACACCATAGACAAGATAGGCATCGGTAACGGCATATATCCCGCCTTCAACCGTATCTATAAACGAAACTCCCGTCTCTATCAGTTCACCGAAATTCCTGATACCTCCGGTCATATCTTCTGGGATAAGGACAACGGCAGGGGTATTGATACCGGTGTTCACATCATTGTAAAAATCGTAAGGAAGCAGCACCGCCGCACCGTACGTTCCGTCAGACACTCCGTTTCTTGCGGTACTTACATCCGTCATTTCGAATTCACAGACGCTTTTGACAGAGTCCATTCCTTCCATAAGCCTTAAGGCCATTTGCGGCACAGCTTCTTCATCCTCGGAAGCGATAGCCACCTTTATGGGCTCTGAAACACCAAGACTCTGCAACAGCACAAAAAGTGCCGCTGCAGAGCCTATAGTAATAATAGATATGATAATGAGCGAGATAAGGCCGCTCATAAAAGCCCGTGCAGCCCTTTTGATCTCTATTCTCATGTACTGTAAGGAATAGTTCATCCGCGCAGGCCGCTCCTGTTTAAAATCTTTTTGATCATCAGAACATATACATGAACTCTTCAAGGAAATCCATCAGTTCGTCGTTATCATATACGTTATCGTAGATTTCTTCACCGAGCTCGGAAAGATCGTCCTCATCTGCATTTCCGATATCGAACTCCTCTCCCTTAGGCTCCTTGATGTCAACCTTTGAAGAGTAAATGATCTCCAGCTTCTCGATCTCTAAATCCTCACCATCCACTTCAACAGAATCCACGGTGACAGTCATCTCACCCTTCTTGCATACAAGCTTTCCATTAAACTCAAAATCATCGTTTTCAATGGTGAGTTCTCCGGTCTTCTTGTTGTATGAATATTCGATGGTCATGTCATCGGTTTCGATGGTTGAAGTTTCAACATCTCCATCGATCTTTCCTTCGATGGTTAAAGTTGTATCGCCATCAACGGTAACCTCAACATTCTGAGCAAGATAATCGCCGCCCTTAAAGAGGATCTGTACTTCCTCATCATCGGCATTGGTTAAACAGATTGCAGCAACGGTAGTTCCCTTTGCATAAACCATGAATTCGATATCATCCATATCCTCGACTTCATCGTAAAGCTCGTCAAAACTATCATCAAGATCGAAAGATTCTCCGCTTAAGCTTTCAATAGCGTCAAACACATCAGAATTATCATCCACAAAGCCTTCAAGGATCTCCTGATATCCCTTGATCCACTCATTTACGTCATCTTCCGTAATAACAGCCTTGTACTCCTTGCAGGAAACATCTTTTCCGTTAACAGTGAAGGTTTCCTTTTTTCCGGTCTTTTCAAGATTGATGCCTTCGATACAATCTTTGTAATAGTCCACCATCTTCTCGGAAACTTTTCTGTAACTATCGGAGTTGTCATTGAGGAATCCGATCATGGCATTGAGATCTTCTACATCAATGCCTTCATCTTCAAGCATCTCTATTATATATCCGCTGTTCTTGCTGCTTGAATAATCATAAACGAAAAGATAATCGCCGATAACGGGACATGTTGCTTCGATCTTCTTTTCATCGATATATCCGGTAGCATTTGCGGTAAATCCCGAATAAGTAATCTCGGCATATACGGATCCTACGTGTGAATCCGCCTTTCTTGCCGCAACAACGTTCAGACCAAGGTCTTCAACCTCGGCATTTACGGTCACGCTCATATCCTCATAGGGCTTGAAGCCGGTTTCCTTAATTGCATCGACGAGATAGCTTCCGTCATATGCGGTTGCTCCGAATGTAAGAAGTGAAAGCTTTCCGCCCATAAATTTGGTTGCCGCAAAAACAATGATTCCGATAACAGCAACAACACCGACAATGATTCCGATAACAGCGCCGACGGGAAGTCCCTTCTTTACCTTATTTCCGTCAGAAGGCATCTGCTGGAACTGAGGCTGTGCCTGCTGGAACTGTCCCTGCGCCTGCTGGAACTGTCCCTGCGCCTGCTGGAACTGTCCCTGTGCCTGCTGGAACTGTCCCTGCGCCTGCTGGAACTGTCCCTGCGCCTGCTGGGTGGCTGCTGCCTGAGCCGCCTGAGTCTGATCGAAGACCTGCTGAGCCTGAGCTACGGTATCTCCTGCAGCCTGAGCAGTCTGAGCTGCCGCCTGATCTGCGGTCTGTGCCGCCTGAGTTGCCTGATCTGTTGCC
>CAMPAP010000077.1 GCA_946631935.1 uncultured Lachnospiraceae bacterium
GCCTGAGAGCATGACTGATGCTGTCAGAAGACATAAGAAAGCTGTTTTGATCAGATGCTTTTTTTTCATAGATTCCACCTCACGTTTTTTTCTGAACCGGGCGTTTCGCCCTGTGATCCCATCAGTTTACTGGAAGATCCAGTTGTAATAGGGAAGTATCCTAATGTCTGTCTGGTATGCACTTCTTAAAAAGAGTGCAAAGAATGCCGCAAATGCCAGGGCTATAAGGATGCTCCATGTGACCTTGGCTTTCTTATTTTCAATCCTGAGCAGAAGGGAAGGTATGTAGAAGACATTGGTGATGCTCAGGTAAAAACCGATCCTTGAGATCTCAGGCATGAAGGAGCAGAAGGTATATAAAAGCAGGGCAAAAAGGTTACAGTAGAATCCAAACCTGAGTTTTTCATCCTCCCTGACTTTTTTTATGTAGATAAGTGAAAAGATGAAAATTGCAAGGGCCCTGCCGATGCTTGTGATACTGGTCAGCCCCTTGTCAAACATCGATCCTTCATAGAAAGGATAGAACAGGAAGATGACCCTCCGGTAGAGACTGGGAACTGCGATGAAGGATCCGCAGGCAAGTGCCATGGCCATATGTCCGAACACATTCCATTTAACGGCAGCCAGGATGTAAAGAGGGATCACCACAAGCACCGATTTGTGGAAGAGGGATGCGAAGATGATCAGGGCCGTAAACTTAACATAGTCTTTTTCGTGTATATACTTTATGGAATACATTGCAATGGACAGGGCAAGGTAATACCTGACATTGTTAAGGCTTCCGAAATAGTAGCCCGCAGTCATGAAGATATATACGGAAAAAACGAACCATTCCCCCTGCTCATGAAGTGCTTTTACCATAAAAAAGGCTGTAACTATGGAAAAGAAGGCAAATATGGGAAGGTAGTTATCATAGCTTAAGAACCATTGAAGGAATTTTACGACGCAGGTAAATCCGGGTTCATAACTTACATATCTGTCCTGTGCTATAAGGTTAAAATTGTCCCTGTAGACCCAGTAGTCATTTCCGACTGCGATCCTGCAGAGAGAAACCCCGGCAAGAAGGACAAAGATGCATGCGGAGCAGAGGATGTTTCTGGCTTCTTTTCTCGACAGATATGGTGATGATCTGCGCAAAGGAACAACTCCCGCCTGATCGGTCCCGTGGGCGATAACAGTAACGAGAAGTGTAAGGGCGATATACAAAAAAAGTCCGTAAGTTATCATTTTTTCGTCCGGTTATCTTTCTTTCCGTCTTTTGTATATCCGGATCTTTTTCCGAGATAATATGCCTTTATCAAAAGGTCATCCTGGTCGGTAAGGATGGCACAGATAGGTTCCCTGTCAAAACGGCTGAGAAGTGAAAGACCTCTCTGGTCGGCTTTTATATCGAGAAGGGAGCTGAAGACATAGACCACAGGGATCATGGTATCCTTAACAGCGTTATGAAGCTCTTTTGACTCATCGTCAATAAGGCCTAGGGGCTTGTCTGAAACCGGAACTCCCAGGCTTTTTAATTTTTTTATGACTTCGGATTCTTTATCCGAAGGAAGAGTGGATGCGATGACAAAACCGTTGTCCCCGGCAAGGTCACTTAAGGAATCTTTAAGACATTCCGAATCAAGAGTTCCTGCATATGGGGTGTGATACCTTTTTTCTATGGTCTCAGGCAGGATGATCCTGTCATCGGAAAGGATCATATAGGAAATGCAGAATGATGAAGCGATAAGTCCCAGCACGGCACCAAGCACCAAAGCTCTTATTGACCTTGTGTCAAAAGTTATCCTTTCGGGATAATACGGCTTTCCGATGACTTCTGAGCCGGTCACTTCGGGAAGACTTTCGACAAAGGAGATACCACCCTTAAGAGATGCATCAGCGATCCTGAGTGCAAGGTCGGGATCGGTATTTTTGACCTGAAATGTCAGGATCTTCATGTCGGATTTGAGTGTTGCCGAAAAGGATTCCTTAACTGTATCAAAATCAAGTCCCGGATCTGCACTTACTATGGCTTCGATAAAGGCGCTGTCCTGAGACATCTGTTCCCAGGCATACTCATTATAGAAGATCATAAGATTTGCATCCGCTTCGGGTATATAGTCAAGATGAATGTCGCATTCCGTCATATAATAAACGGGAGTAAGTGTTCTGTATGCAACGTGGCAGGCGCAGACCAAAAGCGCACCTGCGATCACCGAAATGATGATCACATGTATCTTTCTGATAAACCTCAGCAGAAAAAGTCTGCCGTTTACCGGTTCATCACCGTATCTCATTGCCCATAATTTCATGTTTTTATCCTCGTTTATAAACTGTCGATCACATTTATGATCTCATCCAGTGAACCGATCTTTGCAAATATCCTGTCTTCAACTTCGGGTTCGTTTTCCGACTGGTCAGGCACGAATACAACTCTTAATCCCGCATCCGACGCCGAAATGATCCCGTTTGGCGCATCCTCCGCCGCTATGCATTCATCAGCGGTAAGACCAAGCTCTTTGAGAGCGTTCAGATACACATCCGGAGCCGGTTTTCCGAATCTGCAGTCGGCCGCAGAGCATATTTTGTCGAATTCGTTTTCAAGCCCTGCCATTTTCAGATATTCAGTTGTTCTTTCCATGTCGGTTGCGGTTGCTATGGCCCTCAGGATATTTCTTTCCCTGAGCATTTCAAGTGCCCTGACAGCTCCTTTTTTCGGGTGGATACCTTCTTTTTTTACAAGCTCGCTGTAGAGTTCTTTTCTGTATTGTCTCACCTTGTTGTAATCAAAGCTGTCACCGAACCATTCGTTGAATTTTTCTATGGCGAAGGGGCGCCCTAAGCTTCTCATCTGAAGGTACATTTCTTCGGTCACGTGAAAACCGAAGTGGGCACAGGCCTTTGGCCAGCATATCCTGTAATATTTTTCTGTATCAAGTATCGTTCCGTCAAGGTCGAAAATGACTGCTTTTATCATAATGGTTTGTAAAAAAACGTTTCTTCATGTTAAAATTAATCTGGATTTTATTTTAATATTTACGGTATTTATCGTCAACTTATGGGGGTAAATGCGGGGAAAACGGGAAGCTTTACATGCTCAGATTTTATCTGACTATCCTGGTGTCCATGCCATGGATAATTTATTTCATAATAAAAAGAAAGTTCATAATGAAGCACAAGGATGCGTTTCCCATGGAAGAGAGGTATGCATTCGTTAAGCGTATGGTGGTGCAGTGCATGGTCAACGGCCGCATCAGGACCAGAGCTTACGGAATGGAAAATCTTCCCAAGGATGGCGGGTATGTGATGTTTCCCAATCATCAGGGAAAATTTGATGTGCTTGGGATCATGTATTCCCATGAAAAGGTATGTACCGTGGTCATGGATGAGATCAGGTCCAAGATGCCCCTTGCGGATGAACTTGTGGACCTTCTTGAAGGATGCAGACTCAACAAGTCGGATATGCGTTCCCAGGTCAAAAGCATCAAAACCGTTGCGGAAGAAGTCAAAGAAGGACGCATTTACATAATTTTCCCCGAAGGCGGATACTATCACAACCGGAACGTCGTTCAGGAATTTTTGCCCGGAGCTTTTAAGGCGGCCATGATGGCAAAAAGCCCCATAGTTCCTGTGGCACTTGTTGATTCCTACAGGGCTTTCGGGGTGAATTCCTTAAGAAAGATAACGACCCAGGTTCATTACCTGAAGCCGCTTTATTATGATGATTACAAGAATATGAAGTCCAAGGAGATTTCGGATTATGTGAGGCTGGAGATTATGAAAAAGATCAACGAAGCCATGGTGGAAAAGGGGAAGAAGCCCCCAAACAAAATACTGGAATAAACACATCCCCCGCCTTATGAAAAGCGGGGGATGTTCCGGCCGTTTTATTTATCTTCAAGGGGAAAGCCGAAATACCTTACTGCATTGTAATAGGATATGTTTTCGACTATCTCTCCCAGGGTCTTGTAATCTTCGGGATATTCACCCTTTTCGACCCATTCTCCCAGTATGTTGCACAGTATCCTTCTGAAATATTCATGACGGGTGTAGCTTAAGAAAGACCTTGAATCCGTGAGCATTCCCACAAATCCCGAGAGGTTTCCCAGGCTTGCAAGGGATTTGATCTGGTCGGTCATTCCCTTTATATGATCATTGAACCACCATGCGGATCCGTGCTGGATCTTGGCAACAGCCGTGGAGTCCTGGAAACAACCGATGACGGTTCCGATGTATTCGTTGTCTGCGGGATTCAGTGAATAAAGAATGGTTCTGGGAAGGCTGCCCCTGCTTTCCAGCATGTTGAGGAAATCCGCACACTGGCTTGAGGGAGCATAGTTATTGATGCAGTCATATCCCGTATCCGGGCCGAGCTTTTCAAACATGCGGCTGTTATTGTCCCTCTTACAGCCGTAATGAAGCTGCATGGTCCAGTTGAGTCTTACATATTCTCCTGCCACAAATGCCATGAAAGCGGTCTTGAATCTGTATTCGTCTTCTTTGTCCGGAATCTTTCCTTCGAGTCTGTCTTTGAAGATCTTTTCGATCTCTTCGTCAGAAGCCGGAGCATACATGACAAATTCAAGGGCGTGGTCTGAAACAACGCATCCCTGCTCTTTAAAAAATTCCATTCTTATCTTAAGCGCATCCCGGAGTTCTTTCCATGAGCTGATTTTTCCCGTACCTGCCGCCACGGCAAGCTTTTCAAGATAATCAGTATAGTCCGGCTTTTCAAGGTTCATTGCCTTGTCGGGACGCCATGCTGGAAGGACTTTGACATCAAAGGAGGTATCTTCTCTGATGGCTTTGTGATATGCGAGGTCATCCACGGGATCGTCCGTTGTGCAGATGAGGGTGACGCCGCTTTTTTTGATGATATTGCGCACGCTCATGGAAGGATCTGCAAGCTTTTTGTTGCAAAGCTCCCACACTTCTTCGGCGGTGTCCGCATTAAGATATCCGTGATAATCGAAGTATCTTTGAAGCTCGAGATGGCTCCAATGGTAGAGAGGGTTTCCGATGGCTTTTCCGAGACACTCAGCCCACTTTATGAACTTATCATGGTCGGAAGCGTCGCCTGTGCAGTATTTTTCCTCCACTCCGCAGCTTCTCATGAAACGCCATTTATAATGATCGCCTCCCAGCCATACCTGTGCGATATTGTCGAACTGTCTGTCTTCTGCGATCTCTTTTGGGGATATGTGGCAGTGATAATCGAGGATGGGTGTCTTTTCAGCATACTCATGATAAAGCTTTGATGCGGGTTCAGAGAAAAGAAGGAATTCCTCGTCCATGAATTTTCTCATTTTGTTTCTCCTGTTATTGTATATTTTTTGGTTATTTCTTTTTTCTTGTGGTTTCACGCATTACAAGTTCTCCGCCAAACACCGTCTTTTTGGGCATTTCTTCTCCGGAGAGGACTCCCATAAGGGCTTCCGTAAGTTTTTGACAGAGAGTTTCAAGGCGGTTGTCGATGGATGAAAGCTCCGGATCCGAACAGGATGCGAGCATTGAGTTATTGTATCCGATGACTGAAAAATCTTCGGGAATCCTGTAACCCTTTGACTTGGCATATTTGACGGCACTGAGTGCTAAGGTGTCATCTGCTGCGATGACTCCGTTGAATTTCAGTCCGCCTGATGCCACCTTATCAAGCTGCGCCATCATTCCGTGAATGTCCTCCCTTGCTCCTTCAAAATACTGGAGCTGCCTTTCGGAAACATTTATGGAGGCATCCTTCATGGCGTCACGGAAACCGCGCTCCTTGAGAGCTCCGGAATAGGACAGTGAATTGTAGAAGTAAAGGATATTTTTGATGCCGGATGAAAGCAGCTCACTTGTTGCCTTATACATGCTCTTATAATCATCGGAGCTGACACAGTAGATGTTATTTCCTTCAAGTTCCGCATTTAAGAGCATTACGGGGACATTTTCCGCAGCATTTATTATGTATTTGTTGTCGCAGGCGTCGGGATATACGAAATTGGATCCTACGAGTATTATGCCGTCGACTTTTTTGCTGATGAGAAGGTCTATTGCAGCTTTCTTATCCTTAAGAGCATAACCCGTACAGCAAAGAAGTGAGTCATAGCCGTTATTTCTGAGATTTTCCTCGAAATAGTAGATAGCCTTTGCAAGATACAGATCCGATGAATCCGCAGCCAGGATGCCTATGGTCTTCATGGTGTTAAGGCCAAGCCCTCTTGCAAAAGCGTTGGGAGTGTACCCTGTGCTTTTTATGGCATCAAGTACTTTCTTTTTTGTGGTTTCGCTTACATTGTTTGAATTGTTGAGGACTCTCGAGACAGTGGCGATGGATACACCGGCCTGTTCGGAAATGTCATAGATAGTTACGGAATGTTCTTTCATTAGGAACCCCCTGAAAAACATTTTGTTTCTGTTCTTACACTCATGAAAGCATTTACATACGCAATTATATTAAAAGGTGAAAATGATTTCAAGTGTTTCATAGAAAAAATATTTTCGGGGTTGACGACATCAGTAAATAAGCGTATTATCACAATGTAAGTGCTTACATAAAATTTCGGCAAAATTTATGTAAACACTTTCTGAAAACAGGCCAGTAAAACGGATGATTAATAAAACTATGGAGGATCAGAAAATGGAGATTCTAAACCGTGCGATGAGCGGAAAAAAAGACCGTCCCGTTAAGGTGGTACAGTTTGGTGAGGGGAACTTTCTCCGCGCATTTGTTGATTATATGATCGATATCGCCAACGAGAAGGGGACTTTTGACGGCGACATTGTTCTCATAAAACCCATTGCTTTCGGCAGTCTTGATAATTTTCACAGGCAGGACTGCCAGTATACCGTTTCATTAAGGGGAAATGTGGGCGGTAAAGCGGTAAAGGAAAACAGGATAGTAACCTCCGTATCCGATGCCGTTGATGCTGTTAATGAATATGAAAAATACATGTCTCTTGCCACTATCCCGACTCTTCGCTATGTTGTGTCAAATACAACGGAAGCGGGGATCGTATATGTTCCGGAAGACAGATTTGAGATGGATCCTCCCCAGAGCTTTCCGGGAAAACTCACAAAATTCCTTTATCACAGATTCGAGACATTCGGCGGTGCAAAGGACAAGGGACTTGTGATGCTCCCTGTGGAACTCATCGATGACAACGGAATGCACCTTAAGGAGTGCGTATTTAAGCAGATCGAAAACTGGGGGCTTTCAGATGATTTCAAAAAGTGGGTCGAAGAAAGCTGCGTATTTACCCAGACTCTGGTGGACCGTATAGTCACAGGATATCCCAAGGCTACGGAAGAAAAAGAGTGGGAAGAGCTGGGATATGAGGACCGCATAATGGTAACGGGTGAGCCCTTTGCTCTCTGGGTCATAGAATCCGACAAGGACATCAGCAAAGAATTCGATCTTCCCGGTGCCGGACTTCCTGTAGTATTTACGGAGGATCATCACCCTTACAAACAGAGAAAAGTCAGGATATTAAACGGAGCACACACCTCTTTTGTACTTGCAGCATGGCTGTGCGGTAAGGACATTGTCCGTGATTCCATGAAGGATGATACCATCAGAAACTTCATGAACAGTACCATTTACGATGAAGTCATCCCCACACTTTCACTGCCCGAAGACGATCTTAAATCGTTTGCATCGGAGGTTGAAAACCGTTTTGACAATCCCTTTGTGGATCATTCCCTCCTTGCCATATCCCTTAATTCCGTATCGAAATGGAGAGCGCGCTGCTTGCCTTCATTCCTGGGATATGTTGAAAAATTCGGGAAACTGCCTCCACATCTTACATTTTCCATAGCGGCTCTTATCGAGTTCTACAAGGGCAGCAGGATCGTGGACGGAGTGCTTAAAGGAAGCCGTAACGGAGAAGAATATGATATAAAAGACGATGCTGCGGTTCTGGAATTTTTTGCGAAAAATTCCTCAAAGGAACCGGATGAACTTGCAAAAGCTTATCTCGGAAGAGAGGATTTCCATGGTCAGGATCTTAATAAAGTGGAAGGCCTCACTGATGCGGTTGCCGCATATATTGCCGATATTCGCAGTGAAGGCATGTATGAGGCAATGAAAAAGATAGGTTGATAAAACAGGTTGGTGACATGAAGGATTATCTCAGAATAAATGAAAAAGACAATGTAGCCGTCGCAATAAACGAGCTTTCCGTTAATTCCTCCCTCAATCTTGAACCCGAAGGAACTGTGGTTCAGACTCTCGAGATGATTCCCGCAGGCCATAAAGTGGCTTTGCGGGATATCAGCGAGGGTGAAAGCATTATAAAATACGGAAGCCCAATAGGTATCGCGACAGCGGATATTCCTGCGGGAAGTCACGTCCACACTCACAACATAAAGACTGCACTTACAGAAAGTGCGGAATATAAATATGAGCCGGTCAATTTCAAAACTCCAAAGGGCATTACCGGGACCTTCAAGGGTTTTCTCAGGGATGACGGAAGTGTCGGAGTAAGAAATGAGATATGGATCGTACCAACGGTAGGATGTGTGAATGATGTTGCAAAAGCCATCGCAAATGTATCGAAAAAACACATCAAAGGCTCCGTTTCGGATGTCATTGCATTCAGCCATCCTTACGGCTGTTCCCAGATGGGGGAAGATCAGGAAAATACCAGGAAGATCCTGTGTGACCTTATAAGCCACCCAAATGCGGGAGGAGTTCTTGTTCTGAGCCTCGGCTGTGAGAATTCCAATCTGGATGTACTCAGGCCCATGCTGAAAAATGCCGATCCCGAAAGAGTAAAATTCCTTGTCTGCCAGGAATCCGAAGATGAGATCGCAGACGGTGAAAAGCTTGTAAAGGAGCTGGTCACCTATGCGGGATCCTTCAGAAGAGAGGATGTTCCGGTTTCAAAGCTTATAATCGGATTAAAATGCGGAGGCTCTGACGGTCTTTCCGGCATAACGGCCAATCCTCTTGTGGGACGCTTTTCCGACAGACTTGTGTCAAAGGGCGGGACCACCATCCTTACAGAGGTTCCCGAGATGTTCGGTGCGGAGACCATACTGATGAACAGGTGCGAGAATCAGGAACTTTTTGATAAGACCGTGTGCCTTATCAATGATTTCAAAAATTATTTCACCAAAAACGGACAGACGGTTTATGAGAACCCTTCTCCCGGAAATAAAAAGGGCGGTATTTCCACTCTTGAAGACAAATCCCTGGGATGTACACAAAAATCCGGCTCATCCCCCGTCAAAGGCGTTCTTTCCTATGGAGAAAGAGTTTCCGTTCCGGGTCTCAATCTTTTGTCAGCGCCGGGAAATGACCTGGTTGCAGCCACGGCTCTTGCGGCATCAGGCGCCCAGATAGTTCTTTTTACCACAGGACGCGGAACTCCATTTGCATCACCTGTTCCCACTGTAAAGATCTCAACCAATACCCGCCTTGCTTCACATAAGAAGACATGGATAGATTTCAATGCCGGAGTTTTGGTGGATGACGGATGCGACCCTGCAGAGGTCCTGGATGACCTTTATGATCTTGTGATAGAAGTGGCAGAAGGGAAAATGGTCAAGTCGGAAGAGGCCGGTTTCCACGATATGGCCATTTTTAAGACGGGAGTAACGCTTTAAACTTTAGGTCTTGCGCTGCTTTATATATTGTTTGTGTTAATGATCAGGCAAATAGTATATACTGCAGGCAAGGCCTTATTTTTTGTAAGAGGAAAAAAGAATGCAGCTTGGAATAAGATTTCACGATACGGAGAAGATCCATTTTGAAGACAGAGTTAAAAAGGTTCATGATCTGGGCTTTAAATGCGCCCACATTGCTCTTTCCAAGATAGAGGATGTGCCCTCTGCTCCGGGCATGCTTACTCCCGGATACGGAAAATACATTAGGAAAGTATTTGAAAAAAACGATGTGGATATCGCGGTCCTTGGCTGCTATCTGAACCTTGCGGATCCCGATGAAGAAAGGCTTAAGGCTGTCAAGGCAAAATATGAAGCAAGCATCCGTTTTGCTTCTTATATCGGTGCCGGAATGGTGGGAACGGAAACAGGTGCACCGAATCCGGAATATAAAAGCGTGCCGGAGTGCAGGTCCGAAGAGGCACTGGAGTCATTTGTGAGGGGGCTTAAGGATGTGGTCCTCTGTGCCGAAAAGTTCGGAGTTATCGTAGCCATTGAACCGGTTGCAAAACACAT
This sequence comes from uncultured Lachnospiraceae bacterium, assembly GCA_946631935.1. GTDB lineage: Bacteria > Bacillota > Clostridia > Lachnospirales > Lachnospiraceae > AC2028. The sequence continues at coordinate 10,144 of CAMPAP010000077.1, forward strand.
CGTCTGGAATGCTGACAGGGCAAGACAAGTCCTTGATACGATTGGCTCTCCCAATCTTAAGATAATATTTGATCCCGTTAATCTCCTTGATGAGACCAATTATGGGGAGCGTGAGGAGATCTTTGCCCACACCATGGAAATCCTCGGGCCTGATATAGTAATGCTCCATCTCAAGGACTTTGTGCTTGAGGACGGGAAGCTTAAGTCCGTGGGCTGCGGCCTCGGGGAGATGAATTATGAAAATATCCTGAGATATATTAAGGAAAAAAAGCCCTATATCCATGCAACTCTTGAAAACACCGTTCCCGAAAACTGTGAAAGGTGCAGGGATACGATACTGGATATCTATAACAGGCTTTAAATATAAAAGGAGATTAGCCTTACAGGCTAATCTCCGAGCTTTGTTTTTTCTACCAATGCGTTAAGTCTTTCTATCTCGGCTGCAAGCATCTCGTTTTTTGAAGTTAGATCATCTATAACCTTTTGGTCTTCCTCTTTTGCATCTGAATAGCCGGATGCATATAGGGCGTGTTGCATATCGAGAAATTTTTGATGCGCTTCAAAAAGAGTTTTTTCCTGATCTTGTATCACATTAGAATTATACATAGTCTTTGCAACCTCCTCCATTTCAGGTTTTATGGTTATGAGAGACCTTAGTTCTTCCCATGTAGATGCTTCAAACAATCTGGCCCAATACAGAAGACCGTTTTTTATATCTTCATCAGTGGCCAGTCCCTGTTCCTTTAAGTATAGCACATCCAAATTAAGCAATGCAGAGTAAGGTAAAAAAGTTTTGGTATTTAAAAGCAGATGATGTGCGTAGAACTCTTTTGGAGTACCTTTTTTGGGATGGTCTGTAATGACTATTAATGTGGTTTTTTTCAAATCTTCATATTTATCGCTTATTCCAATGCTGTCAAAAGCCCTACATAGATATAACAAAGACCTTTTCTCCCAGTGCTTGTCGTAATAAAGCTGAAGCTCTATATCCAAGATTTCACTGTCATTCATCAGTACTTTTACATCGAGTACAACTTCCTTCTTTGCGTAGGCTGAATAGTCTATCGGATTAGTGATGATTACTTCTTTTATATCCTTAGGGTCAAGTCCTTTAAGCGCACATATGAGTCCTTTTAAGGCAACATTCGATGACTGCATTGCGCGATGAAACATCATATCATTTCGGAGAGTTACGGCAATGGGACCGGTAGCGTCAAGGTAGGATGAAGAAGCTGTATGTTTTTTTTCGTTCATAAAGAAATCCTTTCTAAAACACATAAAATAGAGTAAAAAGGGTGGCAAAAATAACCCGAGAGGGCTAAGACGGAATTTTTTATTCCAATTTTGGTTTGATATTTTCTTCAGAAAAGAAGTTCCGGAGAATAAAGCAAGAAGCGATCGCCAAATTGCAATATCATAAGAACCTAATAGTGTGTATGATAACAGATTGGCGAACAAAAGGGAATGGCAAAAATCTATGGGTATTTTTGTTGAATAGTTTATCTCCTATGATTAAATTAGCACATCTCAAATGAGAAGTATTGTGTGTTGCAATAATATTCAAAATGAATTATAAATGCAGAGTGATGCTAAAAGATAGTCTTTAAAAGGAGGAGAATATGGAAGATGGCAATATAAGCAGACGCAAGGGAGGCGTCAAGCCGGCGTATATCATTATAGCAGCAGTGGCAGCCATATTGATTCTTGCCGTTATGATTGTGGTAACCGGAAGAGGAAACACATCAAGGCAGACGGAAAAAAAGCTGGAGCTTGCAAGACATTATCTGGAGGAACTTGATTATGAGCAGGCGATAGCGACCTTTGAAGCAGTAATAGCGATAGATCCCAAGTGTGTTGATGCATACCTTGGACTTGCCGATGCCTATGAGCAGACAGGAGATCTTGAAAAAGCAAAAGAGGCCCTGCAAAACGGTATTGATTCTACAGGAGACGCAAAACTCGCAGAAAGACTTGAGGATATCGACAGAAAGATTTCAGAAGAGCAGACAAGGCTCGAAGCTGAGAGGCTTGCGGCAGAGGAAGCCGCAAGGATAGCGGAAGAGGAAAAGCTTGCAGAGGAGGCAAAAAGAGCCGACGGATTCATAAATGACGAAGGATACTTTGTTTTTGGCCTCTATGAGCAGGATGGGGATGAATCAAACGGACCGGAGCCCATTGAGTGGCAGATACTTGATGAAAACAGAAACGGGACACTCCTTGTAAGCAGATATGTGCTTGACTGCCAGCCGTATAATACCGTGGAACCGGATGTCACCTGGGAAACCTGCAGCCTCAGGAGCTGGATGAATAATGACTTCTATAATGCCGCTTTTGATGATGATATGAAAGCAAGGATAAATACTGTCACTGTGGTA
>CAMPAP010000078.1 GCA_946631935.1 uncultured Lachnospiraceae bacterium
CGGGGTGACAGGATTCGAACCTGCGACCCCCTGGTCCCAAACCAGGTACTCTAGCCAAGCTGAGCCACACCCCGAAATCCATACAATATTACATTTTTCTGCCTGTTAATGTCAAGATTTGACCCCCCCTAAAATTCCTGTTGTCTGAAGTCCCCGGGTTACCGCATTTTCTTGTGGTATCAGCGTTTGTATGATAAAATTTTTTAGGCTGTATGAGCATAAAGGACTTTTGGCTCATTGGTCTTTTTTATCAGATGTATCCGGGGGGAGAAAAATGATTATAACGGGGCTTGTCTGTTCAAGTTGCGGCGCGGTTCTTGATCCGCAGGGTAATGCGGATTCCATAAGATGTCCATATTGTGACACTGTCAATCTGGTTCGTGAATCATCCCAGGAAAGATGACCGTGGGAAGAGCGTTTTTTGGATCAAGAGACGCATCCCGGAAAAAATATAGTGCTTCCGCCTTAAGAGTCAGCGGTGAGATAGACAGTTGTTTTGCACAAAGCACAGATAAAGAATGAAAAAACTCTTTTTAAAAGACAATTTCATAAGCCGTCTTTTTATATATGCCCTGATGCTTATGACAGGCACACTTGCAGGTACGCTGTGCCTTTTGATGGTTTACCTTATTCCTTCAGCGCCAATGAAGGAAAATCTTAAATATTCCATGATCGCCATCTCGCAGGACTCGGATTCTACGGGGGAGCTTTTATTCGGCGACAGATCCTCTTTTGCCGGTGCATTTACAAATGAACTGATGCTGCTTGAAGCGGTGAGTGATAACGGTCATCCTCTTTTTCAAAAGGCCATGGGCGCTTACAGACCCGTCTACGGAGATGATCTTTGGTATCCTGACAGAGCACTTGTTGCGATTCTCGGGGGCGACGAGGAATATCCTTTGGAAGAGGAGGATTATGCAAGGTACTGGCACGGATATCTTGTACTGTTAAAGCCCATGCTCCTTGTCATGAGTTATGAGGAGATCAAGCTTTTTAATACCATGGCGCTTACTGTTTTGTTTATCCTGACTTTGCTTTTTCTCATAAAAAAGCAGTACGGATACGGAGCCGTTGGTTTTACTGCCATGTGGTTTCTTATGATGCCTCCTGCGGTTGCCCTTGGTCTTCAGCTCACACCCTGTGCATACATAATGTTTGTTACCATGCTGCTGCTTTTTAAGACGAAGCCCGAAGCTTTTTCTTATATAATGTTTGGCTGCGGGATGGCTGTCGCATTTTTTGATTTTCTTACATTCCCACTTGTTACTCTTACGGTTCCTCTGGCGCTGATAATGTCAGATGCTGAAAAGTGCCCTGATTTAAAAAAATGCTTTACGGCCGGATTAAGGAGCACTACCGCATGGGCATCCGGATATATCATCTTTTGGGGAATGAAGTGGGTGATGGGGAGCATTGCTCTCAAGAAAAACCTCTTTGCCGACGCATTTGAAACCGTCACTAAAAGGACCTCTTCGGGGGATGTTTCACGAATCAGCATGTTTTTGCAGGCGGTATATAAAAATCTTTACTGTTTTAAGGCTCTTCCTTATATTGTACTTATCCTTGCGCTGATGGTTTTCTGGGTAGTAAGGGCCGTAAAGAGTAAGTGCATTACATCTGGAGCCTGTCTTGTCATCATTTTAGGCATTCTGCCATCGCTTTTTTGGATCTTTTTTGCGGTGAACCATTCATATGAGCATGCCACCTATACATACAGGATCCTGGCGCCTCCTGTTTTTGCCGCATTTCTGGTTCTTGATAAAAATGAGGAAAAAATAACCGGTAAAATTAAGGATAAGGCTAAAGTATCCGTTAAATAATGCCGATATAGGTTCTGAAAACTATTTTTGCCCGGTTTGGCCAAAAAGGATTTTGGCGGAAAAAATAATTACAAGGAGGTGATAACATGACAAATCTGGGTGGTTTATCTGCATATCAGCAGGCAGGAAAAGCCTGGGAAAGTGCCGCATCAGCAACGGAACGCGCGACCGAAGCTAATAAAACGCAGACTCAGGAAAAAACTGTCGGAAAAGAGAGTAAGACTTCCGCAATCGAAACGAAGCCTTTTACTCCGGTCTCTTCTTCGAGTTCCCTTATTCCAAAACAATCAGATTACGGTTTTGCCATCGGCGATGTAAAACTTTCAGATAAAGCTGCTGACTATTATAAAACCCTTAAGAGCAAATTTGCCGGAATGGATTTTATAGTTGTCAGCAATGAAATGAAAGATACCGTCAAGCAGAATGCTGCGGCGTACGGAAATGCCAATAAGATGGTAGTCCTGATCGATGAAGAAAAGCTTGAACGTATGGCAACGGATGAGTCCTACCGCAATAAATACGAAGGACTTATCGCCATGGCGGAAAGCAGGCTGAATGAAGCTAAAAACAGCCTCATAAGCAGCGGCGCATCTGTCAGGAATTTTGGAATGAGCATCGATGAAAGCGGAAATGAAAGATTCTTTGCAACTCTCGAAAAATCTTCCGAGCTTCAGAAAGAACGTATAGAAAAACACGCTGAAGCAAAGAAGGAACAGAAAGCAGAAGAAAAGAAAAAGGCTGCAAAAGAGGCTCAGGAAGAACAGATCGAAAAGATCCGTGAAAAGGGCAGCGAAACAGAAGAGGTTTCAGGCAGGGAATATGTGACCATAGAGAGCAATTCCCTCAGTGATCTTATTTCAAAGGTAAGTGCGTATTCGTATCAAAGTGCTGAGGCAAGAGTTATGACCGCTGAAGAGCGCATGATCGGATCACACATTGATTTCAAAGGCTGATTTTTTAATCAATTGTCATTTGTTTTAACCGGGCATATAGTAGGTGGCGGCTTTAATGCCGCCACTTTTTTTGAAAAAAAATAAAGGGTTTTTCCACAGACCGCGGTATAAAATAAATGTCGGGATTTTTGTTTCAGGAGACGTTTATGACCATCAGAGAGATGATTGAAGAGCGTGAGGAGCTTATTTTGAGCCCTTATGCCGCACTTTCAAAAAATTCAAAAGGCCGTGATACTGAGGAACCTGAATGCGATATCAGACCTGTCTATCAGAGAGACCGTGACAGGATTGTTCACTGCAAGGCTTTCAGGAGACTTAAGGATAAGACCCAGGTCTATCTGATACCTGAAGGCGATCACTACAGGACCAGGCTCACGCATACACTTGAGGTTTCCCAGATAGCGCGTACCATCTCGAAAGCCTTGAGACTCAACGAAGACCTTACGGAAGCCATTGCTCTCGGCCACGATCTGGGACATACCCCCTTTGGTCATGCGGGAGAAAGGGCACTTAACGGTGTGTGTCCCTATCGTTTCAAGCATAATGAGCAGAGCGTCAGGACCGTGGAAAAGCTTGAAAAGGATGGACGGGGATTGAATCTCACATGGGAGGTCAGGGATGGTATCCTTAACCACCAGACATCGAGAATGCCTCACACCCTTGAAGGAAAAGTCGTCAGATTATCGGATAAGATAGCCTATATTCACCATGATATGGATGATGCTGTAAGGGGAGGAGTTCTGACGGAGTCAGATGTTCCTCAGGAAATAAGAAAGGTTTTGGGAGCGACTCCCGGTGACAGGCTTGATACCTTTATGCATGACATCATCACCAACAGTACCGATAAGGATGACATAATCATGTCGGATGATGTTGCACGGGCCATGGCTGATATAAGACGTTTTATGTTTGAAAGGGTTTATACCAATCCCGATATCAAGGCCGAAGAGGGAAAAGCTGAGGCTCTCGTATGCACATTATATGATTATTATCTTCATCATCCGGAAAAGCTTCCGGAAGAAAACAGAAGGATGGTGGATGAAGGAGAGGCTCTTGAGATAGCTGTATGCGATTTTGTCGGAGCCATGACCGACAGATTTGCGATCCTTACATATAACGATCTGTTTGTTCCGAAATCCTGGGAGATGATCTGATATGAGATATACCGACGAGTTTTTACAGGAAGTAAAGGACAGAAACGATATCATTGATGTTGTTGAATCCTATATTCCACTTAAGAAAAAAGGTAATAATTACTGGGGACTTTGCCCTTTTCATAATGAGAAGACCGCTTCTTTTTCCGTATATCCCCCCAAGCAGATATTCCACTGCTTCGGATGCGGAGAGGGAGGCGATGTCATTTCTTTTGTCATGAAGTATGAGAACGCTTCCTATCCGGAGGCTGTCAGGATACTTGCAGAGCGTGCCGGGATGCAGATCGTTGAAAAGGAAGAAAGCGGAGAAGACAGATTAAGGCGTTCAAGGAGTGATGTGATAAAACAGATCAATTCCGATGCGGCCGCTTTTTATGTAAAAAGTCTCAGGTCTGTTCACGGAGAAAAGGGCCTTAAGTATTTTAAGGAAAGGGGCCTTACGGACGAGACCATAACTCATTTCGGGCTTGGGTATTCAGGTACCGGCGGAAAGGAAGTCGTTGAGTACCTTAAGGAGAAAGGTTATTCCGATGAAATGATCATTGCAGCCGGCATTGCCACCAATTCCGAAAAGTATGGAATGAGTTCTCCTTTTTTTTCGAGAGTGATGTTTCCCATCATAAATATCGATAAGAAGGTGATCGGTTTTGGCGGAAGAGTGCTTGGAAGCGGAGAGCCCAAGTATCTTAATACCAAAGAAACTGAGGTTTTCGATAAGCGAAGAAACCTGTACGGATATAATTTTGCCAAGAGGTCGCGAAAAAAATACTACATACTTTGTGAGGGTTACATGGATGTCATATCCATGCACCAGGCGGGATTTGATTCTGCAATAGCTTCTCTCGGAACCGCCTTTACCGAGGAGCAGGCGGCCATGATAAAAAGGGACAGGGTGGATGTTTATCTTGCCTATGATATGGATGAAGCGGGTGAAAAGGCTGCCCTCAGAGCGGTAAAGATACTTGCTTCCGTGGGGATAACCCCAAGGAGGATCAGCGTCAGTCCCTGTAAGGATCCGGATGAATTCATCAGTAAAAACGGTGTTGAGCAGTTTGAAAAAAGACTCGAAGATGCCGAGAACGGATTCCTTTACATAGAAGACAGAGTCAGAGACGGATATGATCTTTCGGATCCGGAAGAACGTTATAAATGCCAGAAAGAGATAGTGGAAAATCTGTGGATGTTTGCAGCAGATGAAGTGAAAATGAGTTCCTATGCTGCAAGTATTTCGGAAAGATACGGATATCCGAAATCCGAGATCTCGAAGCTTTTGGAAGAGACAAAGCCGAGAGAGTACAAAAAGGCGGAAGAAAGACCGGCGTATGGAGCCTATACTCCACCGAAAAAATCTTCCGGCAAAGAAAAGAGTACTTATTCTTCTGCAGAAAGCGCTCTTCTTACCTGGCTCACCGATGAACCTGAGATATTCAGCGTTGTAAGAAAATATTTAAATGCGGATGATTTTTCACCGGGTTCATGCAGAGAAGTTGCGACGAAGACGTTTGAACTTCTTGAAGAAGGGAAGTTCAGCGTGGATACTCTTTTTTCGGAACTTGAGGATGAGGAAGTAAGAAGTGAAGCAACCGGGCTTCTTCAGAATTCCGCTCCCGAGATAGATACCGCTGAAAAGCGGATGGAAATGCTTAAGGATCTTATCGTAAATGTCATGGAGAGGAAATGTGAAATGCTTTCTTCCTCGGACGATCAGGAAAAAGATCTGAAGATATTTAACATGCGTCTTGAAATAGACAAACTGAAATCTGGAAAGCTTAACCTAAGCGAGGAGGAATCATAATGGCTAAGAAGGAAGTTAAAAAGACATCTGCAAAGGCAGCAAAACCCGCGGCAAAGAAGGCAGCTCCTGCAAAGGCAGCAAAACCCGCAGCAAAGAAGGCAGCTCCTGCAAAGGCAGCAAAACCCGCGGCAAAGAAGGCAGCTCCTGCAAAGGCAGCAAAACCCGCGGCAAAGAAGGCAGCTCCTGCAAAGGCAGCAAAACCCGCAGCAAAGAAG
>CAMPAP010000079.1 GCA_946631935.1 uncultured Lachnospiraceae bacterium
TCCCGGGTATGATCCTGATGCACCCTGGGTGGATATTGAATTTAGCCCTATCTATTATAAGTATTGAGGGAGTTGAATATGTTTTGTAAACATTGCGGGAAAGAAATAGCTGACACATCAAAGTTTTGTATTGCTTGCGGTGCAAAGGTTGAAACCTTTGTACAATCCGGACAGATCAGTCAGTCTGAAGTTTGATAATCTCAAAGTAATTATCTTCTTTAAGGAAATTATAGCCAGAAAAATCTGCAGGTAATCCCAGGCCTGCTATCTCCGTATTTTCCCCAAAAATAAATTAGATTAGAACTGTAAAAAGCAGTTCTTTATTTGCGTTGGAAAAATTGACTGTATACACAAAAAATGTGTATAATACAGAAAGGATAATAATGAAATACAGAGATCTTGTTAAAAGGCTTGAGAAAGCCGGATTTGTTTTTGACAGACATGGCGGTGAGCATGATATATACCGGCGTGGAAATGATGAAGAATCAGTACCGAGGCATAAAGAAATAAACGAAAACCTTGCCAAATATATAATTAGAAAATGGAATTTGTGATAATACGAGGAGGTGTTTGTATGACAATAGCTTATCCTGTGGTTTTTACTCAGACAAAAGATAAAAAAGATACAGTACTTGTATATATACCTGATTTTGACGGAGCAACCGAAGGATATGGAATTGCAGATGCGATTCGCATGGCCAGAGATTACATCGGGTGTTCTCTTTATTCAAAAGATGAATCCGAATATCCGGTCCCCAGTACTTTGTCGGATATTGATATTAAAAAGACCGAGTTTTATTCGTCCGGGGAATCACTGATATCCATCGTTGATGTTGATGTCGATGAGTACAGAAAAAAACTGGATAATAAACCGGTGAGGAGAAATGTAAGTCTTCCAAACTGGCTTAATAAAAAAGCCAACGAAGCACATATCAATGTATCCAGAGTTTTACAGGAAGCTTTGATAGACAGGCTGGCATAATGAATATTGCATTAATAGTTATGGGCGATTAAATGCAAGTAGCCCTCATAAGGTTGATATGTTAAAATATAACAGTATCAAAAATATGTTGAAAGCTGGTATTTATGGGTAAGATCAAAATAGGCGGAATGGTCATAGGTCAGGTTCAGACAAACCTTTACTTTATATACAGGGAAGGCACATCTGACTGTATTGTTTTTGATGCACCCGACACCGGAAAAGAAATAGTAAGAAGGATAGAAGGTGCAGGACTTCATGTAAGAGCGCTTTTCCTTACTCACGGACATTTCGATCATATCATGGGAGCTCAGGATTTAAGGCTGTCTGCAGGGGCTTTGGCAGAGTCCCGGGGTGAAGATGCCGTTAAGATCTATGCTCCGAAGGCTGAAGAAGAAATGCTTTCTGATTCTTCATTTAATATGACGGCTATGATGGGAAATCCCATGACTCTTAAACCGAATGTATGGGTTGAGGACGGAGATGAGATTGAAGTCGCAGGTATTAAGATAAAGGTGATCCACACACCGGGCCATACTCCCGGAAGTGTATCGTACTACATTGAAGAAGCAGGTTTTCTTATTTCCGGAGATACTCTTTTTGAAGAATCCGTTGGAAGGACCGATTTCAGAGGCGGAAGTGCAAAGACTCTCAGTGAGAGCATCAGAAATAAGCTTTTTTGTCTTCCCGACGATACCGAGGTTTATCCCGGACACGGCGCATCAACCACCATTGGTCACGAGAAAAAATACAATCCGTTTTTTGAATATTAAGTCATTAAAAAAATATACATATAACTAAACTGAAATCTTATTAAAGGAGGAGATCTGCATGGAATACAGAATTGAAGGCGGTAATCTTCCGGTAGCAATAATAAAGCTTGCTCCCGGTGAATCGGTAAATTGTGAATCCGGCTCCATGGCGTGGATGACCGACGGTATCAAAATGGAGACCTCAACAGGCGGCGGACTGGGTAAGATGTTCGGTCGTATGGTAACGGGAGAGTCTCTCATGCTCAACACCTATACCGCACAGCAGCCCGGTGAGATAGCTTTTGCTTCTTCATTCCCCGGATCCATCAGGGTTATTGAACTGAACGGAAACTCCATCCTTGCTCAGAAGGGTTCGTATCTTGCTTCCTTCGGAAATATAGAGCAGACTGTCGGCATTCAGAAAAATATAGGCGGCGGCTTCTTCGGAGGCGAAGGATTTCTTATGCAGAGATTTTCCGGTAACGGTCTTGTTTTTCTTGAAGTTGACGGAAGCGCCGTTGATTATGAGCTTCAGCCCGGCCAGCGTATGATCGTCGATACAGGATATACCGTAATGATGGACTCCACTGTAAATCTTGAGATTGAGATGGTAAAAGGAGTTAAGAATGTTCTTTTCGGCGGTGAAGGTCTTTTTAACACGACTCTTACAGGACCCGGACGCATTACCCTTCAAACCATGCCCATACCCGGCACTGCAATGATGCTTTATAAATATATGCCTAAGAAGAACGGATGAGCTGACTGATATTTTGAGTACTTACAGCGATACATATGTATATATAGAACCGGAGAAGTTTCTGATGGATATTCTGGCGCTTCTCCGGTCGTTTTATCCTGATATGGATATAAGGCCTGTTGTCCCTGAAAGCAGGGATGACATCAAGGCTGCAGCCATATCTTCGGGGTATTTTTTTTCTGTGCGTGTTTTTGATGACGGAAAAGCTGAGATCGAATTTGACGGCAAAAAAATTTCATTTACACCTGTATCTTCATCACCTTCGGATTTCACTGCATATAAAAAAGAACTTTGCAGAATGCTCTATGGGATCTTTATGGATGATACGGGGCGCAATCTTCCGTGGGGGATGATGAACGGAGTGCGTCCCACAAAACCTGCATTTATCTGTGTTTTGGCAGGAAGAGGCAAAAGCGAAGCTGTATCTTACTATAAAGAAGAATATCTTGTTTCCGATGAGAAGATAAACACTTCCTGGGATATCGCCATGACTGAAGTGCAGGTCCTTTCCGGATGTGAGCATAGGGAACTTTCTATGCCGGGAGATGATAGGGGTTATCTTGCAGGGTATTCCCTTTATATCGGCATACCTTTTTGTCCCGGCAGATGCTTGTACTGTTCCTTTACTTCCTATCCCCTGTCCGCATTTAAGGATGGCGGTGAGGAATATGTTGAAGCACTTCTTAAAGAGATGAAAGAGTGCAGGAATATTTTTCCGGGAAGGGCTCCCGACAGTGCATATATGGGAGGCGGTACTCCCACAGCCCTTTCTGCGTATCAGTTAGACAGGATAATCTCTGCCGCCGAGGATATGTATTTTACGGGACCTCATATGGAGTTTACCGTTGAAGCGGGCAGGGCCGATTCTATCACGGAAGAAAAGCTCAAAGTTTTAAAAAAGCACGGAATATCACGTATATCCGTTAATCCCCAGACTTTCAACCAGAAAACCCTTGACCTTATCGGAAGAAAAGCAACAGCAGAAGAAACTGTCAGGGCTTTTCATCTTGCCCGGGACCTTGGTTTTGATAATATCAATATGGATATCATCCTGGGACTTCCCGGAGAAGGAGAAGAAGAGATAAGGCATACCATGGATGTTATTTCCGGGCTTAAGCCGGATTCCCTTACAGTCCATTCCCTTGCGCTGAAGCGTGCATCCGCAATGGGAGAGTGGATAGAAAAACATGGACATGAAAAGATAATCAACACACGGGCAATTCAGGATATTGCAAAAGAAGGTGCGGAGCTTATCGGCCTGAAGCCCTACTACCTGTATCGTCAGAAGGACATGTCCGGCGGTTTTGAAAATGTCGGATATTCCCTGCCCGGAAAAGAATGCATCTATAATGTTGCGATGATGGAGGAAGTTCAGAGCATCCTTGCATTCGGCGCAGGTACCATAACAAAAAAAGTGGAACGTGGAGGCGGCTTAGCGGTTCCAAAATCAGTGAAATCGGAAGTGGGACCTCTCGGAGATCTTATCCGCGAAAATACTGTTCTGAACACGGATATCAAAAGATGCGAAAATTATAAAGATGTCAGGGAGTATTTAAACGGACTTCCCGAACTTATAAAAAGAAAAAGAGAATTATGGAATGTTTGAAACGCAGGGAAAATAAATTGTATTCGGAGGATAATGTGAGAATTGCGTGAAATTTAATATTATGTTAATATTGTAAGGATTTTTATAATTTAACTTATTAAAGTATAAAAGTAAATTTGAGGAGAATGATCATGAAAAAAATGAAACTTTGTATGGCAGTTCTTACTGCTGTAATGACTGCGGGACTTCTTGCAGGATGCGGAAAGAAATCCGATGACACTTTCACTGTAGGTTTTGACGCTGAATTTCCTCCTTACGGATATATGGCTGATGACGGAACCTATACCGGCTTCGACCTTGATCTTGCACAGGAGGTCTGTGACCGCAACGGCTGGACTTTAGTAAAGCAGCCCATTGACTGGGATGCAAAAGATGCGGAGCTTAATTCGGGAACCATCGACTGCATCTGGAACGGATTTACCATCAACGGACGTGAGGATCAGTATACTTTTACAAAGCCCTATGTTGATAACAGCCAGGTTGTCATTGTAAATTCAGGAAGCGGAATATCTGCTCTTTCCGATCTTGCCGATAAGACCGTAGGTGTTCAGAAGGATTCTTCAGCACTTGCTGCACTTGAAAGCGATCAGGCTGATCTTGCCGCAACCTTTAAGGAGCTTACCCAGTACGGTGATTACAATACCGCATTCCTTGATCTTAAGCAGGGTGTTCTCGATGCAGTGTGCATTGATATCGGAGTTGCAAATTACCTTATTGGTCAGGGCGAAGGAGACTACGTCATTCTCGATGAGCAGCTTGCTACCGAGCAGTACGGTGTAGGATTCAAACTCGGAAATACAGAGCTTTGCGATAAGGTTCAGAAGACTCTTGATGAGATGGCTGCAGACGGAACCGTTGCCAAGATTGCTGAAAACTACAGTGATTTTGGTATTCCCGAATCAATCTGCATCGGAAAGTGATCTTTGGATAGTTATTAATGTCTCTTGCCATAATGTTTGAAAAATTAATGAGCGGTATGGGAGTTACGGTGTCCATCTTTATATTGACACTTGTTTTTTCCATACCGCTCGGTCTTCCTTTGTCTCTTGCCAGAATGAGCAAGAGCAGGGTTATTTCTGTGGTGTCCGCGGTTTATATATCCATCATGAGAGGAACGCCTCTTATGCTTCAGATAATTGTCATTTATTTCCTTCCTTATTTCGGATTCGGGATAAATGTATCTTCCGGATACAGGTTTATCGCGGTCATTATCGCATTTTCCCTTAATTATGCCGCGTATTTTGCCGAGATCTACAGATCCGGTATCCAGTCCATCCCCAAGGGGCAGTATGAAGCGGCGCAGATCCTGGGCTATTCAAAATCCCAGACCTTTTCAAGGATCGTCATGCCCCAGATGTTCAAAAGAGTCCTGCCTGCCATGACCAACGAGATCATTACTCTGGTGAAGGATACTTCGCTTTCTTTTGCCATAGCTACAGCAGAGATGTTTACCATGGCAAAACAGATTGCGGCAAAGGAGGCAAGCCTTATGCCCCTTATGGTCGCAGGTATTTTCTACTATGTATTTAATTTTATAGTTGCACTCATCTGCCAGAAGGTGGAAAAACATTACGATTACTATAAGATTTAAATGTAACGCAGGCGAGGCGGCGTAAGCCTTCCCCTGTTTTTACGGTGATCAATGCATGGAACTTGTAAGAGTTGAAAACTGCAGAAAGACTTTTGACGGCGAGGAGATCCTTAAGGGTATTTCCATGACCGTTAATAAGGGCGAAGTCGTATCCGTTATCGGTCCTTCGGGATCCGGAAAATCGACCCTGTTAAGATGCTGCTGTATGCTTGAAACCATGGACGGCGGCAGTCTTTTGTTTGCCGGAAGGAGTGCTGCAAAGGAAGAGGACGGTAAAGTAGTTTATGCAACTCATGATGAGTTAAAAGAGATAAGAAAGACTTTCGGACTTGTTTTCCAGAATTTCAATCTTTTCCCCCACTATACGGTTCTTAAAAACGTAACCGAGCCTCAGATTATCGCGGGAAAGAGTAAGGAAGAAGCCGAAAAGAAAGCCTTTGACTGCCTTGAAAAGCTGGGGCTTTCAGATAAGGCTAAAAGCTATCCCTGCCAGCTCTCGGGTGGCCAGCAGCAGAGAGTTTCAATAGCAAGGGCTCTTGCACTTGAACCTGAAGTTTTGTTTTTTGACGAGCCTACATCGGCTCTTGATCCCGAACTTACAGGAGAAGTCCTTAAGGTCATAAGGGAACTTGCCAGGATCCATATGACTATGATCATAGTCACTCATGAAATGAATTTTGCAAAAGAAGTATCGGACAGAGTGATCTTTATGGAGAACGGTCTCATACGTGCCCAGGGGACCCCGGATGAACTTTTCGGTTCTGATGATGAAAGACTAAGATCCTTTATAGGAAAGCTGAGTTCAAACTGATGAAAATTCAGGCTGCCTTATCTTGTTTCCGTGATTCCCAGTGTTATTTCCCTGTTAATAATAAGGCTTTTGTCCGGTGTGAACCGGCTTACCGATGTTGCCGGGGCCATATGTTTTGCGATTCCGGCTCTTGTGATCTACTCATTTTTTTGTGATATCTGAAACATGGGGAAGGCTTTGCCGTTTTACACTGTCCTCATTCTCTCCAACATTGCCAGAATGCTCAATTTATGCTAATATTTTATGGATTTTCCCGGAAGAAAAGACTTCCGGTATTATTTCGTTTATAACAGGAAGAGGATTAATATGGCACTTAACAAAAAGCCGGTCACCGGTATGAAGGATATACTTCCCGAAGAGATGGAGATCCGCGAATATGTTCAGCGGGTCATAAGCGAGACATATTCTGCTTTCGGTTTTACACGTATCGAAACTCCCTGTGTAGAGAGTATCGAAAACCTCACTTCAAAATCCGGCGGAGATAATGAAAAGCTGATCTTCAGGATCCTTAAAAGAGGAGAGAAGCTGGATCTTGAGAATGCAAAGTCTCAGGATGATATCGTGGATATGGGATTGAGATATGATCTTACGGTTCCCCTTGTAAGATATTATTCCAATAATTCCGCAACCCTTCCCGCGCCTTTCAAGGCTATACAGATGGGTAATGTATGGAGAGCTGACCGTCCCCAGAGAGGACGCTTCAGACAGTTCATGCAGTGCGACATTGATATCCTCGGAGAAAGCGACAATCTTGCAGAGACAGAGCTTATCCTTGCAACCACCAAAGCCCTTGGAAGTCTTGATTTTAAGGGCTTTGAGATCAGGATAAATGACAGAAGGCTCCTTAAAGCAATGGCTGCATGGGCAGGCTTTGAAGAGAAGGATTATGATTCAGTATTCATCACCATCGACAAGATGGATAAGATCGGCATAGAAGGAGTAAAAGCAGAACTTCTGGAAAACTCCCATGCCGCAGATATCGTTGATAAGTACACCGGACTTCTTGAAAAAGCAGTAAGCGGTAATTCTTCACTTCAGGGCATAATGGAAACTGTCGGCGAAGAGCTTTCTAAGGAAGCCGTGCAGAATCTTGAAGAGATCATTTCATCCGTTGATGCCGCTAAGGAAGCGGATTTTAAAATGGTATTCGACCCCACTCTCGTAAGAGGAATGTCATATTACACCGGTACCATTTTCGAGATCGCTATACCTGAATTTGGCGGAAGCTGCGGCGGGGGCGGCAGATATGATGAGATGGTTGGAAAATTCACGGGACAAAACGTTCCGGCATGCGGTTTTTCCATAGGTTTTGAGAGGATAGTAATGCTTCTTATGGAAAAAGGTTTCAAAGTTCCCGGAAGCGGAGAAGGTAAAGCATATCTGATCGAAAAGGGCATTACGGGCGAGCGTTTAAGCCGGATCCTTGCCAAAGCAAATGAAGAGAGAAAAGCAGGTAAGAAGATCCTTACCGTTAGAATGAACAAGAATAAGAAATTCCAAAAAGACCAGCTTACCAAGGCAGGCTATACTGAATTTGAAGATCATTACAGGGAGGCGCTCAAATGATTCAATCGAGAACACACAACCTCGGAGAGCTGAGAAGCTCCGATGAAAATAAGGAAGTTACCCTTTGCGGATGGGTTGAGAATGTCAGGGAAGTAGGGGGTAATCTTTCATTTATCATTCTGCGTGATTTTTACGGAATAACCCAGCTTGTTGCCGAGACTGAAGACATGGTGTCTGCTTTCAAGGCGATCACTAAGGAATCCACCGTTCAGGTGACAGGAAAGGTAAGGATCAGAAGCAACAAAAACGACAAGATCCCTACCGGAGATATAGAAGTTGTTCCCGATTCCGTGAAGGTTCTCGGAAAGAACAGAAATTCCGAGCTCCCCTTTGAGATCAACAGATCAAAGGAAGCCGATGAAGCTACAAGACTTAAGTACAGATATCTCGATCTCAGGAATCCTGAGGTAAAAAAGAATATAGTTCTCAGATGCAATGTTGTTGCAGAGCTGAGAAAGCTGATGACTGAGGAAGGATTCCTTGAGATCACAACACCTATCCTTACAGCATCATCACCTGAAGGAGCAAGGGATTATCTTGTTCCCGCAAGAAAGCATCCCGGAAAGTTCTATGCGCTTCCCCAGGCTCCTCAGCAGTTTAAACAGCTTCTCATGGCTTCCGGTTTTGACCGTTATTTCCAGATTGCTCCCTGCTTCAGGGATGAGGACGCCCGCGGAGACCGTACTCCCGGAGAGTTCTATCAGATGGATATGGAGATGGCTTTCGCAACCCAGGATGATGTTCTCGGAGTTCTTGAGAAAGTATTGGTTCCTGTTTTTGAAAAATACGGAATATATGACCGTATCACTCCGGCTCCTTTTAAAAGGATACCTTTCAGGGAGGCAATGGAAAGATACGGTTCGGATAAGCCTGACCTTAGAATAGATCTTGAACTTAAGGATGTAACGGATGTGCTTGGAGGTATTGATTTTGAGCCCTTCAAAGGTCAGACCGTAGAAGCTGTTGTTGTTACAGGGTTTAATGCAACAAGAAAGCAGATCGATCAGCTTGTTTCAGATGTCGAGGTTCAGACCTCAAGAAAGACCTGCTGGTTCAGACTTGATGAAAACGGGGAAATAGTCGGAGGCATTGCAAAGTTCCTTCAGCCCATTAAAGATGAGGTTATCAGTAAGATGGGACTTGAGAAGGGGTGCTTTGTAGGTCTGTCAGCAGGCCCTAAGGCTGTTGCCTTAAAGACCGCGGGAGTTCTTCGTACCAAGCTGGGAACTCTCTGCCCTGAACATATGGATAAAGAACAGTATCAGTTCTGCTGGATCGTTGATTTCCCCATGTATGAGATAGGTGAAGAATCCGGCGAACTTGAATTCTGTCACAATCCATTCTCCATGCCTGTAGGAGGTCTTGAAACTCTTGAAAAGGCAGAAAGAGGAGAAATGGATCCTCTTGATATAATGGCAAACCAGTACGACCTTGTCATTAACGGATATGAGTCCGCATCGGGTGCCGTAAGAAACCACGATCCCGAGATAATGGTAAAAGCCTTTGAAATGGTACGTCTCGGTGAGGCGGAAGTAAAGGCTAAGTTCCCTGCAATGTATAATGCGTTTACATACGGAGCTCCTCCTCATGCAGGCGCAGCGCCCGGAGTTGACCGCATGATAATGCTCCTTACGGGAGAAGAGTCGATCCGCGAGGTCATCACCTTCCCCATGAACAAGAACGCTCAGGATGTTATGATGGATGCTCCTTCACCAGTATCACAGCATCAGCTTGACGAACTCCATCTTAAGTGCGTACCTGTAGAGGAGTAAAGGATCATTAAGACTATAGAATATGAGATTATATCTTCTTGACGTGGAACAATTGCAGGATGAAAGAGCTGGCGGAAATCTCAGCGAGAGAGCCATTGGCCTTATCGATGATTACAGAAAAGAGAAGGCTCTTTTGTGCAGACATTTTGATTCAAAAGGTACCGCCATCGGCGTCGGGCTTGTTCTTCAGCTTGCGGCAAGGGGATATGTGGAAGATATTTCAAGAGCATCAAAAGGTATTCCGATATCTCTTACTGCAGAAGAGGCGGTAAAAGTTCTTTCCAGAAACGGTGAGACCATAAAGCTTGCATATAGTGTTGAAAACAGCGGAAAGCCTTATTGGGAGCCTAATCAAAAGATGCCCATCTCTGTTTACCAGACCCCTTTTCTGAGTATTTCACATTCAGGAAGATATGTTGCTCTTTCCCTTTCCTATTATGAAGTAGGGGTGGATATCCAGCAGCGCAAGAATATCAATACGGATAGGATATCCGACAGATTTTTTACTGAAAGAGAATCAGCCCTGATAGCCAGAGATCCGGAGCTTTTTTTCACCATCTGGTCGAGAAAGGAAGCATGGGGCAAATGTGAAGGCGGAGGACTGGTTCCCGCAATGCACAGGGATTTTTCGGATCTTACCAAGGATCTTTGCAGGTATTACATTTGGAGTGAGAATAATGCACCCTCGGGTTATTCTCTGTGCGTATGTGAAAAGATTTCCTGATTATGTTCTAAAGCATCTTCTTTGGTTTTATTGAAAGGCTTTTAATGAAAAACTTTTTATCATGGCTTAAAAATTATAAAAAAGAGGCATTTTTTGCCCCTTTTTTTAAGTTGGTTGAAGCGGTCTTTGAACTGATCGTTCCGCTTATTATTGCGGATATCATTGATGCCATCTCGTCGGGAACCGGCAGGGAGTACATCATTAAAAAAGGAATCCATCTTGTTTTGCTTGCTTTCTTAGGGCTTGCTGTATCCATCACGGCCCAGTTTTTTGCGGCAAGGGCTGCAGTCGGAGTATCCGGAGAATTGAGAAGAAGTCTGTTTGACAGGATCATGGGCATGAATGCTTCCCAAATAGACATGGCGGGAACATCAACTCTTATAACGCGCATGACCGCTGATATCTCCCAGGTGCAGACCGGGATCAACATGACCCTCAGGCTCCTTTTGAGAAGTCCCATTATAGTCTTTGGCGCAATGATAATGGCATTTACAGTGGACAGACAGTGCGCACTTATTTTCTGTGTTGCGGTGCCGGTTCTTGCGATCATCGTTATAGGTATCACAAGGTTCAGCATCCCCATGTTCTCCGGGGTTCAGTCATTTCTTGACAGGGTGATGCTGTTGTCGCGTGAAAACCTTACCGGTGTCAGGGTCATAAGGGCTTTTAATCTTCAGGAAGATGAGATTGACAAATTCAGGAAAAATAACGAAGATCTCCGCAGGTCACAGATCTTTGCATCCGATTTCACGGCTCTTACAAATCCTGTAACTTTTATCATTG
The DNA here is from genome assembly GCA_946631935.1 of uncultured Lachnospiraceae bacterium. Taxonomy (GTDB): domain Bacteria; phylum Bacillota; class Clostridia; order Lachnospirales; family Lachnospiraceae; genus AC2028. The sequence goes on from CAMPAP010000079.1 coordinate 11,342, forward strand.
TAAATATCGCAACTGCTGCCCTTATATATAAGGGTGCCATAAGGGTTAATATCGGGGACATTTCCCAGGGTGATGCCGTTGCGATTCTTAATTACATGAGCCAGATCCTTGTTGAACTTTTAAAGCTGACTAATCTGATCATGATCATTACAAAGTCCCTTGCTTCCGCAGACAGAGTATCGAAGGCAATGGGAAAAGACGTATGCGTAAGTGCCGGATGCGATTCTTTTCACGATGCAGATGAAACGGCGGAATCGTCTCCATGTTCCGGTGAAACGGCAGAACCGTCCCCCTGCTTCATTTCATTTGATCATGTAAGTGCCAGGTATGCACTTTCTTCCCATGATGCTCTTTCGGATATAAACTTTAATGTAAAAAAAGGTTCTTCTGTGGGTATCATTGGCGGAACAGGCTGCGGAAAATCCACGCTTGTAAATCTTATCCCTCTTGTTTATCCCGTAAGCAAAGGAAAGCTCATGGTTGGCGGTAAGGATATCAGGGATATACCAGTATCTGAACTTCGCTCGGTTATGGGTGTTGTCCCCCAGAAATCAGTTCTTTTCAAGGGAACCATCCGTTCGAATCTTACGATCGGTAACAAAAATGCAACGGATGAAGATATGACGGATGCTTTGAAGGCAGCGCAGTGCTACGAATTCGTGTCTGAAAAGGGCGGACTTGATGCGTTAGTTCTCCAGGGAGGAAAGAATTTTTCAGGAGGACAAAGACAGAGACTTTGCATAGCAAGGGCTCTTGTGAGAAAGCCTCAGATACTTATCCTTGATGACTCAACTTCAGCTCTTGATTTTCTTACGGAAAAAAAGATAAAAGAAGAGATCGCAAAGCTTAAAGACATGACTGTTTTTATAGTGTCCCAGAGAGCATCCTCCGTCATGGCCTGCGATCAGATAATCGTTTTGGAGGACGGAATGCAGGCAGGGAGAGGAACTCACGAAGAGCTTCTTAAAAACTGTCCCGTTTACGAAGAAATATATTACTCCCAGTTTGAGAGAAAGGAAGCGGCGGTATGAAGAACACGTCCGATAAAAAAACTCTCTCAAGACTTATGAAGTATACGAAAAAATACCTGCCTTTTGAGGCTTCCGTTCTTTTGTGTGCATTTGTATCCGTTGTTTTTTCACTTTCGATCCCGGTTCTTACGGGACAGGCCGTGGATCTTTTGACACCCGGTGCGGGACATGTTGAAATGGATAAGGTTTTGATCGCATCGGCAAAGGTCCTTGCAGCTGCAATTATTTCCGCTTTTTTCCAGTATGTCATGAGCAGGCTGGGAAACAGGATAACCTACAGCGTTGTTCGGGATATCAGAAATGATGCAATGGATAAGATCCAGAAACTTAAGATATCTTATCTTGACGGTCACAGGACGGGAGACCTGTTAAGCCGTATGATACAGGATGCGGATACTTTTGCCGACGGACTTCTTATGGGATTTACGCAGCTTTTTACGGGGATCATGACAATACTTGGAACGCTTATATTCATGGTCAGGCTGAATCCTTTTATAACGCTGCTTGTTGTGTGTATTACGCCCCTTTCCCTTGTTGTTGCAAGATTTATTGCTTCAAGGACTCATTCCATGTTCAGGATCCAGTCCGAGGCAAGAGGCTCTCTTACCGAACTTACAGAGGAAATGATATCTTCACAGAAGGTGGTGAGACTGTTCGGTTATGAGGATGAAGTCAGAAACAGCTTTAATGAAACTGATATAAATCTGTGTAACGCTTCTTTGAAGGCTGTCTTTGCTTCCAGTCTTGTGAATCCTTCCACCAGATTCGTTAATTCCTGCGTGTATGCCCTTGTGGGTGTGGGTGGAGCGCTGTATTCCATCGCAGGCGGTATCACGGTAGGAGGTCTGACTGCATTTCTCGGGTATGCCAGCCAGTATACAAAGCCTTTCAATGAAATAAGCGGAGTTGTCACGGAATTTCAGAATGCGCTTGTTTGCGCCGGAAGGATCTTTGAACTTCTTGATGAAGAAAGCATCATAGAGGAATCTTCCGAGCCCGTATCAAAAGACTCGGTTACGGGAAATGTTCGTATGGAGGATGTGTATTTTTCATATTCTCCGGATAAACCCCTTATTGAAGGGCTGAATGTAAATGCAGACAGCGGTATGAGAGTTGCCATAGTAGGACCCACAGGATGCGGAAAGACAACTCTGATCAATCTCCTTATGAGATTTTACGAGCCGGTAAAGGGAAGGATCCTTGTTGATGATAGGGATATCAGGGATCTTTCAAGAAAAGATCTCAGGAAGTGTTATGGTATGGTGCTTCAGGAAACATGGCTCAGGTCCGGAAGCGTTCGGGATAATATAAGGATGGGAAAACCTGATGCTTCGGATGAAGAGGTGATCGCTGCCGCAAAGGCTTCCCATGCACATGATTTTATCAAAAGACTTGAAAACGGATATGATACCGTTATAGGAGAAGAGGGAGAAGGACTGTCCCAGGGGCAGAGGCAGCTTTTATGTATATCCAGAGTCATGCTTGCTCTTCCTCCGATGCTGATACTTGATGAAGCTACAAGCTCCATAGATACAAGAACGGAACTTAAGATACAGAGTGCGTTTGCAAGGCTTATGAAAGGAAGGACCAGTTTTATTGTCGCCCACAGGCTTTCAACCATTAAGGAAGCCGATGTGATCCTTGTCATGAAGGACGGCCATGTGATCGAGCAGGGCAGGCATGATGAGCTTTTGAAGCAAAGAGGTTTTTACAGCGAGCTTTATTATGCACAGTATTCCGAAGTCTGATGCCTGCATGGAGGGTTTCCCCGAAATGATGGCAGGGGCTGTTAACTCAATTTGACAAAAACAGGCAGTTTCTGTAATATCATTACATTATGTGGTCAGACCACAAATCTGTGACCGGTAATAGGAGGATTTCTTTTTTTTATATGGACAGTCCGGGCCCCATAGAAATTGTCGTTTTAGTAATTCTTATATTTTTATCAGGTTTTTTCTCTTCGGCAGAGACTGCTTTTGTATCGTGCAATAAAGCACGAATCAGAAGTCTTGCTGATGATGGCAACAAAAAAGCTGCCAGAGTTCTTCGTATTCTCGAAAAAAGCTCAAAATTACTCAGTACTGTACTGATCGGTAATAATATAGTGAATCTGTCCGCATCTGCGATCTCCACCATGCTTGCGACAGAGTATTTCGGTATTCCTGTCGGAGTCATGACAGGTATTCTTACTTTTATCATTCTCATAGTGGGAGAGGTGGTTCCCAAGACATGGGCAACGGTTTCTGCCGACAAGATGGCTTTTGCGTACAGCGGCATAATCCAGGTGCTCATGGTTGTTTTTACTCCTTTCATCCTTGTTGTAAACGGATTTGCCAAGGCATTCCTTTTTGTCATGAGGATAGATGCTGACGGAAAGCCCGATGCGATCACTGAAGATGCCATAAAGACATATGTTGATGTAAGCCATGAAGACGGTGAGATAGAGCCTGAAGAGCGGGATATCATCTATAATCTTTTTGATTTTACGGATCATGTAGCCAAGGATATCATGATACCCAAGGTACGTATGGTCAGCATTGATGTGGAAAACACATATGATGAAGTGCTTGCGGTATTTAAAGAGTGCATGTATACCAGGCTTCCGGTTTATGAGGGTGAAAAAGAGAATATAATCGGTGTCCTTAATATCAAGGATTTCATCACTCTTGAAGATCACGGTAATTTCAATGTCAGGGATATCATGCGTGAAGCCCTTTTTACACATGAATTCAAAAAGACCCAGGATCTTCTTTCCCAGATGAGAAAGGAAACATCCAATATAGTTTTTGTCCTCAGCGAATACGGAACCGTTGAGGGAATGATCACTCTTGAAGATCTTCTTGAGGAGATAGTGGGTGAGATCAGGGATGAATTTGATGAGGATGAGAAGGA
>CAMPAP010000080.1 GCA_946631935.1 uncultured Lachnospiraceae bacterium
AAAAGGATCTTCTCCGTCTTTGATACGGGCCTGAGCTGTCCCATCTTGACAGCTCTTTCCTTCTTGGAAGTGAAAGCCTTCATGATGGGAGGCTGAATAATAGGAACAAGGCTCATGTAGGAATAAGCTGCAACGGCAATGGGTCCGAGAAGTGCCGTCTGACCCAGCTTACCTGCAAGAAAGATAGATGTAGGGCCGTCAGCTCCTCCGATGATTGATATAGCTGCAGCCGCCTTATCGTTGAATCCCATGGCTATGGCTCCGAAATATGCAACGAAGATACCGAACTGTGCGGCAGCTCCTAAAAGGAAGCTCTTGGGATTTGCGATAAGGGGACCGAAGTCGGTCTGTGCTCCGACACCCATGAATATGAGTGAGGGAAGGATTGCAAGCTCATCAAGCTTGTAAAAATAATACAGAAGTCCGCCTGCTCCATTTGGTGCATCCTCTGCCGAAAGGATGATGTCGGGATAAATATTAACCAGCAGCATTCCGAATGCGATAGGCACCAGGAGAAGCGGCTCTTTACCTTTACCTATAGCAAGATAAAGGAAAAAGCAGGCAACCCCGATCATGATGTAATTTCCAATCGTAAGATTGAAAAATGCCGTCTGATGAACGAGGTTATCCATCGTACTTAATAAATAACTCATCTTAAGCTCCTTTATTCATCAGTTAAGAGTTGCCAAACATGCGCCTGCATCTACCGCATCGCCGGGATTAACATCGATGCTTGCTACGGTTCCGTCTGAAGGAGCAACACAGTTGATCTCCATCTTCATGGACTCGATAACAACAACGGGATCACCCTTCTTAACGGCATCGCCGACATTCTTTACAGCCTTGAGAACTTTTCCTGCTGCTCCGGCTTCAACCTTAACAGATCCTGCTCCTGCGCTCTTTGGAGCTGGTGCAGGTGCTGCAGCGGGAGCGGGTGCTGCTGCGGGCTTTGCAGGTGCGCTGACTGCGGGAGCAGCGCCGTTTTCTTCAACAGTTACTGCATATGCTGTTCCGTTAACGGTAATGGTATAATTTTTCATTTTATTGCCTCCATTTATGTCGCCATGCGACAGTCTATTATTGTCTCTTTATCTTTCTTACGGAACGGACAACAAATCCGCTCGCATCTCCGGATCTTTCATATGCTGCGATAGCAGCTGCAATGACCGCAACAAGCTCAGCGTTTGATGCAAGCTCTGCGGTTTCGTTCTTCTCGATCTGCTCCACAGCTCTGTCGACCGAAGTCTTGACTTCCTTCTTTACTCCGCCTTTGGAAAATAATCCAAAGAGCGAGATTATAAAGGAAATAAGAATGAGCATTATGAAGACAGTACCCATACCGATAACGGTATTAAGTCCTGCTTTGGACATCTTCTCTCCGAGAGTATAACGGGTGTTGAAAGCGGCACTCTTCATCTCGGGATTGATGAGATCGTTATTGATGATAACCTCAACATCAGCAGATCCTTTTTCGCATTTGCATTCGACGTTTACGATGATGTCATTTCCGTCAACAGTTGTCTTTGCTTCTCCGATCTCAATTATTTCTCCGGCTTCTTCCCTGCCCTTGATAAAGCTTGTAAGAGCATTCGAGAAAACATAACCGTCACAGGTAAAACCTGCACTTTCGGGGATGACGGAAATCTCATTGTATGTGAGATCGCTCATATCAACGCCAAGAGCACCGGGATCAGCTGAAAGTTCCTGAAGTGTGGGAATGATATAAGCCGTAGCTATATCCGCAGCGTTTTGGCAACGTCTCTGCTGTATCTGGGACTGCTCGGTCTCACCACATGCGCAAAGTGCGATCATCATCAGTGCTGATATGAGGACAATTCTGATTTTTTTCATTATACAGCCCTCTCTCATACTGAAGTGTGTTTCTTAAAAGTCTCTTCTCCGCCCTTGGAATAGAGCATTTCAAAAGCGGCAGCAACATATTTACGGGTATCCGCAGGTGAGATGACCTGATCAACATATCCTCTGCGTGCGGCATCGGATGCTCCTGCAAGAGATGACTCGATTGCCTTAACATCGCCTCCGGTGATCTGGGAAGCAAGCTTGGGATCCATGATTCCGACTCTTGCATTATTCCAGCTGATGGTCATATCAGCTCCAAGAGCTTTTGAATTCATGATATTTGCAGCATTTCCGATAGCATCACCGACAATGACATTTACCTTGGGAACGGTAGCTGAAGCAAAAGCTGCGGCAAGTGATGCTGCGCTTCTTGCAATACGCTTCTCGCTCTCGATGCTTGTAGCAAATCCTTTGACATTTGTAAGAGAAAGGATCTGGATTCCGAATGCATCACAGAACTTAACAAAATCAGCTGCCTTGTCGCATCCGTTTGCACAGATAACGTTGTCCTTATCACAAACATTATTGGCAACAACACCGGTAAGGATTCCGCCGATCTTGGCAAATGCGGTAGTAACGCATTTTGCATAAGAAGGTCTTACCTCTGTGAAAGAACCTGCATCTGCAAGATTCTCTATAAGTGCAGGTGCATTTGAAGGATCGGTGACAGCAAGAAGTCTGTTAAGATCATCCGAGGGCTCCTCATCATCAAAATCCTCATTGTTCGAAGGAAGTATGCTTACAAGATTTCTTACCGCAGCAAAAAGCTCTGCCTCAGTCTCAAATTTTTCGGCATTGCCGGTGACCTCTGACTGATAATCACATCCTGCGGTATCGTTTTTAGCGGTATAATTACCGTCAATGCAATCAGGTGCGTTAACGAATAATTTTCCGTCCTTTGAAATAAATGTAAAATCTGAAAGTCCGGAGAAAAGTCCGGCACCGCCGCCACAGTTACCAACAACTGCGGTGATCTGGGGGATAAGACCGGATGCTTTTGTCATACGTCCGTAGATACGTCCGAATGCGTAAAGAGCATCGCTTCCTTCCTCAAGTCTCATTCCGCTGCAATCGACAATACCGATCACGGGTGAGCCTGTCTTGATAGCCAGATCATAAAGATTTACGATCTTACGTGCATGCATTTCACCGATGCTTCCTCCGAGAACCTGTGCATCCTGGCTGTAAACATACACAACCTTGCCACCGATGGTTCCGTATCCCGTAATACATCCGTCAGATGCAAGAAGCTTGGGATCGGTACTAAAATCGGTCGATCTTGCCGTAACAAGCGCACCTATCTCGGCGAAACTGTTTTCGTCAAGAAGTGATGCAATACGTACGGCAGCTTTTGAAGTACCACTCATATTCTTTCCTCCGAATTCTTATATTTTGATTAAAGGGTAAAGAAAACGATTTCTCCCCATTTTTTCAATCTTAATTAATATACCATATGAGGTTGTTTTTTTAAAGGGTGAAAATATATAGATTGGATTAATTTAACAAAGGCTCGAACAATGGTTTTTCATAAGCGCACTCTTAAATGACGTCGGTTCTTAATGAGAACAAGCTTTGCGAAGTTCGAATTTAGAACCGCTACGTCATTTACCGAAGCGGGAGCGGGTGCGCGTTGAAAAGACCATTGTGAGAGCCTGATAAGACATCAAAAAAACTCAGGTGTGATTACCTGAGTTTTAAATAGTTTTTTGAAAAATCAAATATCAAGTTTTACGTTGATCTCCGCTTCAGCTTCCTTTTTGTACTCCTCCACCTGGTCAGGCGTGATCTGGGGAAGATCCGATATGGAAGTTACCCCGAAGCATCTGAGGAAATTCTCGGTAGTTCCGAAAAGGATGGGCTTACCCGGCGCATCCAGCCTTCCAAACTCCCTGATAAGATCATATTCCAGGAGCTTATTAACGGCATGGTCGCAGGAAACGCCCCTGATCTTTTCAATCTCGATCTTGGTGACAGGCTGCTTGTAGGCAATTATGGAAAGCGTCTCAAGGACTGTATCGGAAAGAGAGAACCTTGGCTTTGCTTTTGTAACCTTCACAAGATAATCGTAGTTTTCAGCCTTGGTACAAAGCTGAACCGAATCCTCAAGCCTTACTATTGAAAGGCCGCAGTCAGGAGCGTCATATCTTTCGGAAAGAGCATCGATACCGTCTTCAACCTGCCCTTTTTCAATCTCCAGCACTTCGGCAAGCTTATCTATGGAAACTGATTCCCCCATTGCAAAGAGAATACTTTCTATGGCGCTCATTACCTCTCCGGGCTCCATAACAGACAAAGACTCGGAAGATTCTTCCGGTGCAGCTTCTTCCGCCACGGCTTCTTCGGGCTCTGATCTTTCAGCCTCTGTCGCATCAACTTCTGCCGTTTCAACCTCAGGCACTTCATTCTCTGGCTCTGAGGTATCGGGATTGGAAACTCCGGTATCAGGTTTTTCGGTCCCAGCAGTTTCTGCCTCAACAGTTTCAGTCTCAGCCGCTTCTACAGGTTTTATATTCTTTTTCTTTTCGGAAATTCCTTTTTTCTTAGCCATAACTTATTGGTTCCTTTATGGTCGTTTCCCGCTATTTTTATCTTTCGATCATTTGGTATTCAGTCAATCTCATGCTCATAAATCCGGATCTGAGTCTGAGGGATCAATCGTTTTTTATTTCTTCGATAACTGTATCCGTTTCGGCTTCCTTAGCCGCTACAGGTTCGCCGGTCACGTTTGACGTGATCATGATATCATCATCGATAGTTTCCTGGGATACGTGTATCTCTCCGCTCTTCATCAGCTCAAGAACTATAAGAAAAGTAACGATAAGTTCCGCTCTGCTTCTTTGCTTTTCAAGAAGCTTTCTGAATGAAAAGCTCTTATGCTCCCTGACATAAGCCTGGACAAAGAGGGTCTTCTCCTCCATGTCGATCTCATCCTTTTCGATCCTTCCATACTTACTTCTGATGGGATCGATCCTGTCCTCCTGCCTCATAAGCATCTGTTTAAAGATCTCATGAAGACCCGCAAGAGTCATATCACCGCGAAGCTGGTCATAATCAACCGGCACTTCATAGCTTTTAACTTCATCGGGAAGGACGGATCTTGTCCTGTAAATAACCGAAGCTGCCGTGATCTGCCTGTCCCTGAGTTCAAGAGAAAGCCTGCGCGCCATCTTATATTCAAGAAGCTGCTGTACAAGCTCTGCTCTGGGATCTTCGGGCTCACCCTCGTCATTTTCTTCAACAGGCAGAAGCATCTTACATTTGATATCAAGAAGCGTTGCCGCCATTACCAGGAATTCACTGCAGACATCCATGTTTTCTTCTTTCATCTGCTTAATATATTCCAGATACTGCTCAGTTATCGTAACGATGGGAATATCGTAAATATCTATTTTGTTTTTTTCGATCAGGTGAAGGAGCAGGTCAAGAGGCCCCTCGAACACCTGAAGCTTTACAGGTATAGCCATAACAGTTTCAAATTATACTCCACCTTAAGGCTTTAAATCAATCACCATTAATTCTGCAGGATTAAACACCCTTAAATGTATGGTATGTGAGCCCAGCCCCCTTGAAACCAGCATTGTCTTTTCTCCGGAGCTGAATTTCCCCGCATCATACCTGGGAAAAAGACGAAATCCCGGGGATACAACACCTCTCATAACATGGGCTCCTTCAAGCCTTTTTTTCTTAGATACCGGCACAGGGATACGGACGAGTCCTCCGTGAACATGCCCTGAAAGGATCAGGTCCGCACCATATTCTGCATACGCTTCAAAAAACGCAGGATTATGGGCAAGAAGTATATTAAAGTTATCCTTATCAAGGACCCCTGTTTTTTCTTCAATATAACGCGGCTCCATTACAACCTTTTTGAGCCTCTTGTAATAACTTTTATCAGGTGAAAAAGAGATCAGGTTTATGCCCGCCTCAGGGATAAGGACAGAATCGTTTTCATAAATCCTGATGCCGGTTTTTTCAACGGCTTTTTTGTATTTTTCCCATTTATCACCGTAAGTTTCAGGATAGATCATAAGCCTCAGCTCATGATTTCCGATGCCGTAAAAAACAGGTATGCCCGTTTCCGACAGATTCTTAAGAAATCTTTCGGTAGTTTCCGTAGATGATCGCGGATGTGCGGTTATCATATCCCCGCCTATAAGGATCATGTCAGGGGAAAGTTCTTTTATCTTCTCTATAAGAAAAATCCCTTCAAATCCGAACATCTTACAGTGAAGATCTGACAGAAAAACAAATCTCAGGGGCTTTTTTATCTTTTTGCTTTGAAAATCATAAAAAGAAACGGTAAACCTGCCGCAATCAAAAGCGGATATCCATAAAACCGCCACTATCATCACTATTATGATCCAGATGATTAAATCCAAATGACCGTCCTCTTAAAGAAAACCGGGTTACCGAAAAAAATCGCCCCCAATTTAAAAGGGGCCTTCATTAAGCCTTGTTATACCTACGCTTTCTGGGCGCTTTAGACTTCCTCTTTCGCCTTACCGTTGGCTT
>CAMPAP010000081.1 GCA_946631935.1 uncultured Lachnospiraceae bacterium
CACTTCTTTCCGGTAAGAGCTTCGCTTTTTGCATCGGGCTGCTGGCCTCCTGCAAAAAGCGTGTAACTGCCCTTAAGCTTAACTCTTGTTCCGTCTTCAAGAACGGTATCGAATGCCCTCTTTCCGGTGATAAATGTTACTGTCTTTTCTTCACCCGGCTCAAGGGTCGTCCTCTCGAAGCCTATAAGTGAATGCACCGGCTGATTCTCAGGATCAAGGAGCTTTGAAAGATCCGCTATCTCCGCATTCTTTCCGTTTGATATCTTCTCAGCCGCATCGTTTCTTAAATAAAGCTGGGAAATCTCATCACCCTTAACAGATCCGGTATTTTTAACCTTCACGGTTACTTTCACGCTATCGCCTTCTGAGGTCACATTCATATCGGAATATTCAAAGTTTGTGTATGAAAGTCCGTATCCGAAGGGATAGAGAGGCTCTTTTTTCAGATATCTGTAAGTCCTTCCCTTCATGCTGTAGTCTTCCATGGGAGGCTGGGTATCATCCTTATAGAAGGTTACAGGCAGCTTACCGGAGGGAACTTCATTACCGAAGATCACATCAGCGAGAGCCTTTCCTCCCTCCTGGCCGCTGTACCAGCTTTGAATGATGGCACTGCACTTTTCGCCTTCTTCGCCAAAATCCATGGCGCTTCCGGTATTACATACCAAAATGACAGGTTTGCCGGCTTCAATAACTCTCCTCATAAGTCTTCTCTGAGGCTCCGGAAGGAAAAGGGAAACCTTATCTCCGCCCGCAAATGCATTTCCGGTATCTCCCTGCTCTCCTTCTATGGTGGAGTCAAGTCCTACACAGAGTACTACCACATCACTTGCCCTTGCGGTCATTTCAGCTTCGCTGAGTCTGTCATCATTAAGAGCAAGATTCTGGACCTTGTCCGCAAAAATATGTGAGCCCTCCGAATAAAGAACTCTTACACTGTCTCCGGCAACAGCCCTTATCCCTTCGAGATTGGTCACATATCTTGAAGAAGTACCGTTATAGTTTCCTTCAAGCACGGTTACGCTTGTAGCGGTAGGTCCTATAACAGCAATCTTCTTTATCTTATTCTTATCAAGAGGAAGTATTCCGTCATTCTTAAGAAGAACAAGGGAATTTACACTGGATCTGTATGAAAGACGCGCAGATTCGTCGGTGTCTATTGCATCGATACCTATGCTGTCATATTCGCAGTCGTCTGAGAACATTCCAAGTGCCGCTCTTATGGTAAGAGCCTTTACCGCAGCTTTTCTTATTTCATCTTCTGTAACAAGCCCCTTCTCATACGTCTCCATCATGCTTCTGTAAGCATAACCCGCGTTTACTTCACATCCGCCCTTAAGTGCAAGAGCACATGTCTCATACACATCCTTAGTCACCTTATGTGACTCATGGATATCCATAAGGGCAAGGAAATCCGATACAAAATATCCGTCAAAGCCCCAGTCCTTCCTAAGTCTTTTTGCTATAAGTTCAGACGAAGAGCAGGCCGGCTGGCCGTTGACCCTGTTATATGCACCCATAACGCCGGATACATTCGCTTCGGTAACGGCATCGTAGAATGCCGGGGTATAGGTCTCTTCAAGGTCCTTCTCGGATACCTTTGCATCAAATCCGTGTCTTGTGGCTTCAGGACCGGAATGAACAGCATAGTGCTTTGCGCATGCCGAATTCTTCAGGTATTTCCCGTCGCCCTGAAGTCCCTTGATGAACGAAACGCCCATGCGCCCTGTAAGATATGGATCTTCCCCATAGGTTTCCTGGCCTCTTCCCCATCTGGCATCTCTGAAGATATTGACATTGGGTGACCACATGGTGATACCCTTGTAGATATCCCTGTCCCCAAGTTTTCTGGATTCGTTGTATTTTGCTCTTGACTCGGTTGCAATGACATCACCGATCCTTTCAAGATTATCCTTATCAAAAGTTGCCGCAAGAGCAATTGACTGCGGAAATACGGTAGCCGTGCCGGCACGTGCAAGTCCGTGAAGGCCTTCATTCCACCAGTTATATGCCGGAATCCCCAGCCTTTCAATAGCCGGGCTGTCATATCTTATCTGTGAAGCAGCCTCTTCAAGCGTCATCTGGTCAACGAGTTTTTGTGCTGTCTGCCTGAATTCTTCTTTCATTTTTCCCTTTCTGCGGCCACTGTTACGGCCTTTGATCAGCCCCAAGATACATTTTGAGATTAACGATTCATGATACAAAGTCGCAAAATCACTCCATATCAAGATGATGTTAACATAGCAAAAAGCAAAAACTCTTTTCAAATATTGCTGTTTTGTTTTCAAAACTTGCTGTTTACATAAAAAAAGACCGGTGTCAAAAGGCACCGGCCGTAAACCCTTATAAATACATCATCCCTGCAAAGCTTCAATGATTCCGGGAAGTTCTGCATCAACCTTGTCATTGTCGATCTGACAGGTTCCGGCTGCAGCATGTCCGCCGCCGCCGTACTTAAGGCAGAGATTTCCGATGTTTACATTTGAGTTCTTATTGATGATGGATCTTCCGATCATGACTGCAGTATTCTGCTTTTTGAATCCCCATGCTACATGAACGGAAACTTCAACTTCGGGATGCATTGCATAGATCATAAAACGGTTGCCCGCATAAATGGTCTCTTCATTACGAAGATCGATAACGACTACCTTGCCATGCACCTTTGCGATCCTGTCAAGTTGAGCCTTGAAAAGTTCCTGCTGCTCAAAATAAAGATCAACTCTTTCCTTTACATCGGGAAGCTCAAGTATCTTCTCAATAGGATGATCCACACAGTAGGTGATAAGTTCCATCAAAAGATCGTAGTTGGATACTCTGAAATCATGGAATCTTCCGAGTCCGGTACGTGCATCCATAAGAAAATTGAGCAGTACCCAGTTCTTGGGCTCAAGGATCTCCTCTTTGGTGAAATCCGCACTGTCGCCTTTATCAACAGCTGTCATTATCTCTTCGGATACTCTGGTGAAAGTCTTAGCACCGCCGTAATAGTTATATACAACTCTTGCAGCAGACTTTGCTTCACCTTCAATGATGAACTTAGCCTTAAGTTCTTCGGAGTTGACTCTCAAAAGTTCACTCTCGTGGTGGTCAAATGCAAGCTTGACTCTGGGATCAAAAGGCAGGTTGGTGGTAATGTCGTCACCGGTGATATCCACTTTTCCGTCCTGAACATCCTTGGGATGAACGAACTTGATATCATCGATCATATCAAGCTCCTTGAGGAGCATTGCACATACCAGACCGTCAAAGTCGCTTCTTGTAATAAGTCTTCTGCTCATAAGTTCAAACCTTCCTGTAAAAATTTTTATGGACTTTCTTATTTTAACACTTAATCAATACAAATACAAAATACAAAATTTCAAAAGAAAGATCAGGTTTTACCGAAGGTTCATTTATGCAGCATACAAATACGGTGTTCTCAAAGATCTGTGCGAAAGATCAATTGTCTTTTTCCACATTACCCAGGGACACCTTTGTCTTTACGTCACCGATGTCTCCGTGAAGCTCGATGTTTCCAAAATCAACATTTGCGCGCCCGGAAGTGATCTTTGAATTATGGGACTCGATATTTCCCGCATCAAGATCCGCAGTTATCTCATCGACGGTACAGTCTGTAAGATCAACATTTCCTGCATCCACCTCCATAGACAGATCCCCGAACCCGCATCCTGTGAATTCAAGATTTCCGGCATCAACATCAAATCTTGCATCTTGTGCGCTCACGTCGTTTATCTTTATATTACCGGCATCAACATCAGCTTCCAGCTTATCTGTCTTAACTGATGTGATATCAATATCCCCGGCGTCGCAGTCAAGTGTGATCTTATCAAGAGTCATTTCTTCGGGGATCACGATGAGGATGTAACTGTCCTTCATCTGAAACGGGTTGACACTCCATCCGCTGTTCTTTTTTTCTTTGATGCACAAAGTCCCTGTTTCAACATATATATCCGGCACCATGGATTCCGCAAGATAATACTCAACTGCCGCCTTATCACCGTATTTGATCCTTATATCCGCAGCATCGATATCAATATCAAGCCTCGTAAGTTCTTCGCTTATCTCTACGCTTCCTTCTTTCATGGCAGAGCCTGA
>CAMPAP010000082.1 GCA_946631935.1 uncultured Lachnospiraceae bacterium
CCGGAATATCCCTTTCAAGAGGGTCATTTGTCCGTCCTTTGTCGCTCTTTTCATCAGAAAAAGATGAAGCAGGTGATGGGGGAATGGGCGCATCAGAAGGATCGCTTCCGGTTATCATTTTACCGATGCTTTCCTGCATGGCAGGATCTGTAGAAAGGATCGTCTTCCATTCGTATCCTTTCGGTGGCTTGGGAAGAGCAAGCTTTGTATTCTCCCATCCAAGGTTATAAGCGCAGTACAGAAGGGATCTTGCATTGTTTTCACAAAACATTATTCCGAAGGACCTTGAATAATATTCCGCCGATACTCTCCATGCAGTCTCAGAATGATAACTTATCTCGGGATATCCGCAATTCTCGGTATCAGCCATATAAAGTTCCCTGTTCTTATGGAAGATGCCATATCTTTTCCTGAGAGCCACCAGTTCTTTAAGATGATCAAGTATCTCGGGATTTCTTGATTCATCCTTCCAGTCAAGCCAGGTTACGGAAGAATCTATACAGTAAGGATTATTGTTGCCCTTCTGGGAATTGCCGAATTCATCTCCCATAAAGATAAGCGGAGTTCCGGCGCTTAACATAAGGAGAGAATATGCATTTTTTATCTGTCTGATCCTTAAGTCCCTTATCTTCTTTTTTCTGGAAGGGCCTTCTTCACCGCAGTTCCAGCTGAAGTTATAGTCGCTTCCATCCCTTCCGTTTTCGCCGTTTTCATCATTATGCTTTCGGTCATAGCTTACAAGGTCCATCATGGTGAATCCCCTGTAGCTGGTAAGATAGTTCATCCTTCCGAAATCTTCCGGATTGGACCTTAGCATGGAGAGCGTTTCCGAAACCATACCCTCATCGCTTTTAAGGATCCTTCTTAAGGGATACTGGAAATCATCGGCATAAAGACCTATGACTCTGTCGTCATTAAAAGATCTGATGGCAGAAAAATTGATATTTTCAATATGATCCGAAAGAATCTTTGTGCCTGCAAGAAGAGAATCGGCAGATACCAGCCTCATGGGAATGTTCAGTCCCATAAGATGGAATCCGTCTATGTGGAAATTAACCACCCAGTATCTTAATATCTCAAGTATCTCCGATTCGGGAAAATCGGGGACAAAGTAAAACTGCATGCATATCTCAATATCCGCCTCATGAAGAGCCCTGACCATATCCTTGAACTCTTTGACAGGATTTTTAGAAGCAGAGTAACTCTCTTTTGGAGCATAGTAAAATCCCGGTTTGTATCCCCAGTAATTAAGCCTGTCTGAAACGGATGAAGAAGCCGATGCTGAGATTATGCTTTCCGTGCTTACAGTATAAAGATCCTTTTCACCGGACCTGTCGGAAAAAGTGCCGGGACCGAAAGAAGGCTCAAGAGACGGTCTTCCGTCCCACTCTATAAATTCATATGCAGGCTGAAGTTCAATGGCGGTAATGCCTATTTCCTTCAGATGACCGATCTTTTCAGTGATCCCAGCAAATGTTCCTTTATTCTTGACACCTGATGAGGGAGATTTGGTAAAACCTCTTACATGGAGCAGATAAAAGAAACTGTCCTCATATCTGTGAAAAGGTCTCCTGTCACCTTCCCAGTCATAATCATCGTCACAGATAACAGCGCGAAGCGGCTCCTTGACTGCCATTCCGTAAGACCTTCCGGGTAAAAGCCCCGTGGCTCTTGCATCAGATAGCCTACTCCTGCCGGAATAATAAAGATAGGAAATATTCTCAGGGTCAAGTCCCGGGATGGTCTTACAGTACAGATTTCCTATGCGGTCCGACTTTTCAAAGGCAAATCTATTTATCTCCTCCCCGCTCTTTAGATCGTAAATTATCACACCGCAGTCCGGAAGCCTTGATTCAAGGCAAAAACGAATGCCTTCCGGGGTCTTTTGAGTGATAAGGGGGAATATATAATTGGCAAGATTTTTATTCATGCGCAAAGTACTCCATAATCCGTTTCATTATAACCCAATCCGCCTTTTTCTACAAGAAATTATTAGCCTTAAAAGCGCAAAAAACACGCAAAAATGCGTGTTTTTAAGACAGTCAGTAAAGCTTTGAGAATCAGAGAATGTAATACCTGTAAAAATCTCCGTCATATACCTGTGAATATGGATATACTTCACTTATCCAGTGTACGATCCAGCTGTCTTCATCCCAGTGAAGATCCCCGTACCAGCAGGAAACTGCAATAATATCAGGATATTTGTCAGGATGCATCTCCCAGTATTTTAATAGTGTTTCATCATATACAGCGCCGCAAATGGTGGTATATGAGCTTATATTTACATCCTCAAAAAAATACGCAGCCGGTGAATCATCCACTACGAGCAGACTGCTGCCCTTAGGCACAAGCTTAAGTATCTCCCTGCATTCCGAAGAAGTGATATAACTTGTCATATAATCAGTGATGATCCCTTTCAAAATACCCTCTTTTTCTATACCGCGGATACATGTCACATTACTCATTACGCCGCCGGTTGCAGGATATTGCCAGCCCTTCACAAAAACCGAGGCAAAGCATATCACCATAAGAAAAGGCATGGAAAATCTCTCATATACTTTCGCTTCATTATCTCTTGAATATAAAAGTAGAGCCCCTATCGCAAAAACATATCCAGGATACATATATTTAAAAGACGAGAATGTAGTCTGGTCCGTAAGTATCAGCACGCAGAAAAGTGAAAGAAAGCTGAAACCTACGCAAAGCTTTGAAACAGATGCAAACTCTGCGGAAGTCTTTTTGATGTAAAAGAAGAAAAACGCAAAGACAATAATATAAATAATAAAGTTAAAGCAAAGTTCATGGGAAAACAGCATCAGTATCCAATGCAGAACATGATGAACGGATGCGGTAATAAGAACTGTATAAGCAAAAAGTGAAAAAGTTATCTTTTCTTTTTTTATATGACAATACAAATAAACCAACAGATATGATAAAAGACAATATATAAATGACAAAGCAAAAGTTACTTTAAATTCCTTCAGGTAATTCAAAA
>CAMPAP010000083.1 GCA_946631935.1 uncultured Lachnospiraceae bacterium
GTTCTTACCGCAATATGGGCGCTTGCGGATACGCTTGTTTTTTACACAGATTTTTGCTTTAACGAATTTCTGACAGGCCTTCTGGTTTTTGCAATGTATCATTCTGTGAAAGGACCTGATACCGAAAGCAGGCTTTTTTTCAGGATTGCGGTCTGCATTAGCGTTTTTCAGCTGATCTCCACATGCATTTTGTCAAACCTTTCACTTCATTCATCCATCGGATATATGACTCTTGGTTTTTGCGTATCTGCCGCATATCTCATGGATTCCGTAAGCTTTTCGGAGGACAGCATGCGGTGGAGTTCACTTTTTGCCTGCATCATACTTATTCCCGTTATTTTCATTAATCTTTTCATCTGCAGGAGCATTTCTTTTTGCTATATGAAACTAACGGATATAAGGGGAGTTTCAAAGACCGGTCCTTCCTATGGGATCTTTTCTGAGTATATGGGTCCCTATATACTTGATAATACATACAGAGAATTTCAATCATATGTCCCTGAAGGGGCAACGGTCCTTATCTCAGGCAATTATGGTATGCTGGGCGGGGCATCAAGTATGGAATATCTGGACAGAAGAGTAAATATCGGAGTAAAGGATACCCAGACAAGCTGCATTTTGGATGAAAGCCAGGCTCTTTACTGGGAGGTCAACCCGGATAAGCTGCCGGATGTGGTGGTGACGGTCTGCTGGTTTGGGGAAGAAAAGGAATCTGAAGATTCCTGGCTGGTCCGGTGGATTAAAGAAAACTACCGGGATGCAGGCGGAGAAGTGCATTATATTGACGGAATGTACAGAAGGTATTATTATTCCCCGGATCTTTGGGCGAAAATGCAGGAAAAAATGCATTAAATACGCATTTTTCCTGCTTTTTTATTATTACGAAATTATTACATCCATATTTTGGGGTTTTTTCACCCCGGTGATGATAAATAACGCAAAATACTGTATAATAATAAAGTCGTAAAAATTGCATTTTTTTGTATTTTGAATGATTTTTTATGGAAATAACTGTTGACGGAATAAAAATCGCATATAAATTTACCGGGTCAGGTGATACTACGGCGGTCATATTACAGGGATGGGGCACTTCATATCCTTTGTATGACGTTGTTGCCATGCCCCTTTCATCTAAATTTCGTGTTCTTCAGTTTGATCTTCCCGGATTCGGTGAAAGCGCTGAGCCTCCGGTTCCATGGAGCGTTGATGATTTCACGGCATTTTTCATAAAATTCATGGAGGCCCTTGATATCAAAAAATGCGTGCTCATCGGCCATTCTTACGGCGGCAGGATGATAATAAAGATGGCTGCAAGGGACGACCTGCCCTTTGAGATTGAAAAGATAGTTCTTATTGATTCAGCCGGAGTCATGCCGAAGAGAAGTTTTAAACAAAAGGTCAGGGTCTTCAGATACAAGATCCTAAAAAAGATCCTTAATTTCAAACCTGTATATCTGATGTTCTCAGAGCTTATCGAATTGTGGAAGTCCACACAGGGTTCGGAGGATTACAGAAATGCAACTCCCGTCATGAAGGGATGCCTTGTTAAGGCTGTTAACGAAGACCTTACTCATCTTTTTGATAAGAATAAATATGATACCCTCCTTATATGGGGTGACAAGGACGAAGCCACTCCTTTAAGTGACGGCAAACTGATGGAAAAAATGATGCCTTCCGCAGGACTTGCGGTAATTCCCGGCACCGGCCATTTTTCCTTTGCGGAGAATGTCCCTGTGTTTACCGGGATAATAAGAGCTGATTTCGATTTAAACTGATATGCCTGGAATGAATCTGTTCAACAACATAGAATTTTTCATTTACCTGTTTCTGGTGCTTGTTTTTGAATTGCTGGCCGCATGGGCTTATTACGTGACCTTAAGATTTAATCTTCATATGCTTCAGTTAAACGGCTATGACAACGAGGAACACGGAACCTGGCTTAAGAATAACCGAGGAAAACAAAGACAGCTCATCTTCATGCTCATCTGCGGAGTGATGATGGCGGTTTATTCCGCACCTGTCACCGCTGTCATAAGTATTCTTTTTCTCATCATCGATATCAGGATCTATCTGTTTTTAAAATCCGTATTTACTAAAAAGAAACTGGTGATGACCACAAGAGCAAAGAGACTTGTTTTCACATCATGCATACTCCTTGCGGTATTGGTCGCTTTGGGCGAAGTGTGTGAGAACTTCTTTCATCATGTTGGCGGTATGGCCGCTGCTCTTATCGGAATTTTCCTTACTCCATACATCCTTATGCTTGCCAATATCATTAACCGCCCCGTTGAAAAAGCGGTGAGACAGTACTATATAAATGATGCAAAAAAGATCCTCAGAAAAAATGACCACTTAAGGATAATCGGTGTTACGGGAAGCTACGGAAAGACTTCCCTGAAGTTTTATCTCAATACGCTTTTGTCCGTAAAGTATGATGTGCTCGTAACCCCCGAAAGCTACAACACTCCTATGGGTGTTGTTAAGACCATCAGGGAAAAGATGAAGAGTTCCAATGAGATCTTTGTCTGCGAGATGGGTGCGAGAAAAGTGGGAGAAATCAAGGAGATCTGCGATATCGTTCATCCCCGTGACGGACTTATCACATCCATCGGCCCCCAGCATCTTGAGACCTTCTTTAACATGGACAATATCGTTAAAACAAAGTTTGAACTGGGAGATGCACTTCCTGAGGGCGGTATTCTTTTCCTCAACGGTGACAACGAATACATAAGCGGCAATGCCGGAAAATACACCAATACCGTTATGTACGGTGAGGGGAAAGCTAACGGATATAAAAGCTCCGATATAAGCGTTTCTGACATGGGAACCACATTTACCGTTACCGCTCCTGATGGAGAAAAAGAAGAATTTACCACAAGGCTCATCGGCGGACATAATGTTATAAATGTTCTCGGCGCCATAGCTGTTGCACATACTTACGGAATTTCTTTATCAGATCTTAAGATACCTGTCAGACGTCTTCAGCCCGCAGAACACAGATTGCAGCTTATAGATCATGGCAGTGTTGCCATCATTGATGATACATTCAATTCCAATCCCATAGGTTCCAAAGCAGCCGTTGAAATGCTTGCTCTTTTTAACGGAACAAGGATACTTGTTACTCCCGGAATGGTGGAACTCGGTGAGAAGGAAGAAGAGTACAATTTCAAGTTCGGAACTTATGCAGCTGATTGCTGTGACTATATATTCCTTGTAGGTGTAAAGAGGACAAAGCCCATATATGACGGGATCCTTTCAAAAGGTTTTGATGAGAGCAGGGTCAAAGCAGTTGATGCGCTGCAGGATGCCATGAGAATGGCAAATGCACTCAAGACAGATGACAAGAAATATATTTTGCTGGAGAATGATTTACCGGATAATTATTAATTATTGTTTTAATAACTGACGCGGGTCCTGCCGCTACGTGTAACTGTTTTTCTCATCGTTAGACGCAAAAATGCTCATTCCGGCAAGGCAGGTTCGTGCCGCAGGCCACTCACTTCGTTCGGGCCAGGCGACCGCCATTTTTGCGTCATCGATCGAAAAACAGTCACACCACGCGTCACCCGCGGACTAAATAAAAAATGTTATCGATTAAAAAATACAAAAAATTTGCACAGATTGCTTTGTTTCTTGCGGCGGCATATGCCGTGATATGGCTTATTGCGGAGATCATTGGAGATTACCGCACTTTTCACGGTTTTGATCTTTGGGAGTTCGGAGAAAAATATGCGGGTAATGCATTGCTTGGAGTCTCCATATATGTCTTTAAGATCCTGCTTAGAATGGCATGGCCTTTTTTATGGGGAATGTGGATATTCTTTATCTTGAAGGATAAAAGTTCCATCCGTATATCTGTGATCGTTACTTTTGCGTACTATGTATGTAATTTGGCTTATTATCTGATCATTACCGGCATTGGTTCCGACAGTTTTTTGGCATATTTAAGAAATCATTTCCTGACTTTTATGGTTATGATTGCATGGCTGATCCTTCTTATTGGAAAAAGTGAAAACCATAAAATGATATTCATCATACTCAGGTATTTTGTTCTTGGTGTGAACGCAGTATCAAATACATATTATTTTTACAGGGTGATGTCCAACCGGATTGAGTTGGGGACAAAGTTTTATCCTATGGATTTTGTAGGATTTGCCGATATGATCTTTCAGACGGCGATCATGGCATTATTCATACTTTGGATCTATCGACCCAATCTGTTTTTGAGATCATCCATGCAGGAGGAGATAAAATGAAAACAAGAATAGCTCTTATGTTTGGCGGAAGGAGTGTGGAGCACGAAGTCTCCGTCATCTCGGGAATTCAGGCTTACATGTCCATAGATAAGGAAAAATATGATGTTACTCCTGTCTATCTGACCAAGGAAAACGAGCTGTATGTTGGAGAAAAGATCGGCAGTATCGAAAGCTACCGTGATATTCCTTCACTTTTGAAAGCATCACAGCGCGTTATTATGATCAATGAAGGGGACGGCGTGCATATGGTGAATCACAAAGCCGGACTTTTCGGTAAAAAGATCGATATTCCCGTTGATCTTGCATTTCCTGTTGTTCACGGCACCAACGTGGAAGACGGTGCGCTTCAGGGATATTTAAAGACTCTCGGACTTCCCTTTGTGGGCTGTGACGTAACTGCATCTGCTGTCGGAATGGACAAGTATGTTACCAAGGCTGTTTTGAAGGATAATGATATTCCCGTTCTGGATTCCTTTATTTATACCATGTCCGATTATGCGGAGATTGAAAGACTGCTTGATGATATTGAAAAAAATATCGGATATCCCGTAATAATCAAGCCTTATAATACCGGTTCCAGCGTCGGCATCAGCGTTGCAAAAAACAGATCCGAGCTTTCAAAGTCCGTTGATGATGCTTATCTTTATGCAAGAAAGATCATAGCAGAGCATGCCATAACAAAGCTTCGTGAGATCAACTGCTCGGTTCTCGGTGATGAGAACAAAGCCGAAGCTTCAGAATGCGAAGAGCCTCTTCATACCAAGGACATACTCAGCTATGAAGATAAATATATGTCAGGCGGCGGCAAGAAAACCGGCGGTTCAAAAGGAATGGCAGGCGTATCAAGAAAGATACCTGCTGAACTTACTCCTGAAAAAAGAGAAGAGGTAAGAAGTCTTGCGGTTAAGTCTTTCCAAAAGCTTGGCTGTAACGGCGTTGCAAGGATCGATTTTATGATCGATGAAGAAAACGGAAATCTTTATTTTAATGAGATTAATACCATCCCCGGTTCCCTTTCGTTCTATCTGTGGGAGCCTGTAGGAGTTAAGTATCCGGAGCTCCTTGACCGCATGATAAAGCTTGCGCTTGAAAGAGCACGCCTTGATGCATCGGTTACGTATTCTTTTGATTCGAATATCTTAAGCGGAGCGGTCTTAGGAGGAAGCAAAGCATCAAAGCTTTAAAAAGAAGCCAAAGCGGGATTTCTTCTGCTTAAGAGCGCAGACAGCAAAACGGAAGGATCAAGGTTCCATCCGGGTCCTTTATGTCATGCAGATGCATCTTACAAAATAAGTAAGTATCTTAAAAAATATATTTAAAAGAGTTTGACGTGTTGGAAGGAGGCATTATGAGCTATAAGGGACTTCAGAACGGAAGCGATATCAGAGGCATAGCCCTTGAAAATGAAACAGACGAAACTGTTAATCTTACTAAAAAATCCGTCTTCGATCTTGCGTCGGTTTTTGCCGCGTGGCTTATCGAAAAAAAGGGAAAGGCCGCTCCCGTAAGGATCGCTCTTGGAAGGGATTCCAGACTCAGTGGTGAAGATCTTTTAAAGGCAGCTGCATGCGGAATTGAGTTTTGCGGAGACATTGCATATGATGCAGGTATCGCCTCTACTCCCGCAATGTTTATGTCCACTGTGCTGGGAGAAAACCCTTATGACGGAAGCATAATGATCACGGCTTGCGATCTGCACTGGTACAGAAAGGGTATGAAGTTATTTACAAAAGCCGGCGGACTTGAAAAAGAAGACATCAAAGAGCTGGTGTCCATGGCGGATGAGATTTCCGGGATGAATTCAGGCAAAGAGGACGCTGAACCTAAATGTGAAAAGATCTCCTTCATGGATACATATACAGCCTATCTTAAGGATAAGATAATTGCCGGCTGCGGGAAAGGTGACAGACCTCTTGAGGGGCTTCATATTGTTGTTGATGCAGGTAACGGAGCCGGAGGTTTTTTTGCATCCGGGGTTCTTGAAAAACTGGGAGCAGATACATCGGGCAGCAGGTTTCTTGATCCCGACGGGCACTTTCCCAACCATATTCCAAATCCCGAGAATAAGGAAGCTGCAGAAGCGATCAAAAACGCTACTCTTGAAGCAAAGGCCGATCTTGGAATAATCTTTGATACTGATGTGGACAGAGCAGGTGCCGTTCTTCCCGGAGGAAAGACCCTTACAAGAAACGATCTTATTGCGGCTCTTTCCGTCATCGCACTTAAGGAGCATCCCGGAACCACCATAGTCACCGATTCCGTTACTTCAGACGGACTTGCAAGATTTATAGAAGCAAAAGGCGGTAAGCATAAGAGATTTAAAAGAGGATACCGCAATGTTATAAATGAATCCATCAGTTTAAATGAAAAAGGAACCGATTCACAGCTTGCCATAGAAACCAGCGGACACGGTGCATTTAAGGAAAATTATTTCCTTGATGACGGAGCTTATCTTATGGTAAAGCTTTTGATCGAACTTGGTAAAGGAAACAGTATCGCAAGCCTTATAGACGGACTCGAAGAGCCTGCCGAAAGCGCGGAGATCAGATTCCCCGTTCATACAGATGGTGATCTTCAGGAAAACGGAGACAGGATACTTGCGATGCTTAAGGAAAAGGCTGCGGGTATACCCGGATGGAATGAAGCTGTTCCCAATTATGAAGGTGTAAGGATCAACTGTGATTCAGAGCATGGTAACGGATGGCTTCTTTTAAGAAAATCACTTCATGAGCCCATTATGCCTCTTAATATTGAAAGTGATTCAAAAGGCGGAAGTCTTATTATTGCCAAAGCATTATATGATGTGATAAAAGATGAGGCTTCCCTTGATCTTAAACCATTAAAAGATTTTTGCGGCATCTGATGTTTTATGAAATGATCGGATAAAAAAGTATTACTGTTTTTTTATGGGAGGAGAGAATATGATTTGTCCCGGATGCGGATCGGAAATGAAAGATGATCTTAAATATTGTATGAATTGCGGAAGACCTCTTGCGGATTTAAATCCGTATACATCCGTATCGGAACAGAATAACTCTCAGCCCGGCCCCCAGAGTCCTGTGCAGAATAATTCTCAGGGTATGCCGCAGAATGGCCCTCAGAACAATTCCGGGTCCGTTCCCCAGGGTCCTGTACAAAATAATTTTCAGGGCACGCCGCAGAATGGCCCTCAGAACAATTCCGGGTCCGTTCCCCAAAGTCCTGTACAAAATAATTTTCAGGGCGCGCCGCAGAATGCCCCCCGGAACAATTCCGGGTTCGGTCCCGGGAGTTCTGTACCAAACAGTTTTCAGGGCATGCCGCAGAACCCGGGCGCATCCGGGTCTTTCGGTAATCCCGGCTACCCCGGTAATTTTGCTCCAAATCCTGCTCCTTCCCCTCAGAATGCTGCCCTTAAGTCTCCGAAAAAGCGCGGAAATGCCGGGGTGATCATTGGCATAGCAGCTATTGCTCTTGCTCTGGTACTTGGGGGTGGCGCCGTAGTTTTTAAAGCTTTGTCCGGTCTAAATTCTGCTCTTTCGGATATTTCTGACGATGTAACAACGGATGGCGATTCTGATGATCCTGTTGCTGAGCCCAGTGCAAAACAGACCATCATGATCTATATGATA
>CAMPAP010000084.1 GCA_946631935.1 uncultured Lachnospiraceae bacterium
AGGGTCCGTGTGGACGGCATCATGTACGAACTGACTGAGGACATCACTCTCGAAAAAAATGACAAGCACAACATCGATATCGTAGTGGACAGGCTTGTTGTGAAAAAAGGGATTGAAAGGCGTCTTACGGATTCGGCTGAAAACGTTTTGAAGCTTGCCGATGGAAGGCTTAATGCAGACATAGTGGGAGGCGAGACACTTTCCTTCAGTACTTCATATGCCTGCCCTTATTGCGGAATCAGCATTTCGGAAGTTGAACCCAGGAGCTTTTCTTTTAACAATCCTTTCGGCGCCTGCCCTGTATGTGCGGGACTGGGTTACAAAATGGAATTTGATGCGGAACTCATGATCCCTGATACTTCACTTTCCATAAATGAAGGAGCTATCATCGTAACAGGGTGGCAGAGCTGTAACCAGGAGGGAAGCTTTTCCAATGCGCTTCTTCAGGCACTTTGCAAAAAATTCAAATTTGATCTCGATACTCCTTTTGAAAAATATCCCGAAAAGATCAAGGACATTCTGATAAATGGAACCGATGTCAGCGTTGATGTTCACTATACGGGCCAAAGAGGTACCGGTGTATATCCCACTGTTTTTGAAGGACTTGTGGCAAATGTGGAGCGGCGTTATCGGGAGACATTTTCCGAGACCATGAAGGCTGAATATGAGGCTTTCATGCGCATCACTCCCTGCTCTGAATGTAAAGGCATGAGGCTGAAAAAAGAGTCACTTTCCGTTACTGTCGGGGATAAGAACATTTATGAAATGACAAAGATGTCCATTGCCGATCTTAAGGAGTACATTGATGGCCTGACCCTGACAAAGCAGCAGGCGTTTATAGGTGAACAGATCTTAAAGGAGATAAAGGCAAGAGTCGGATTTCTTGTTGATGTGGGGCTTGATTATCTTTCTCTTGCAAGGGCAACCGCAACATTGTCCGGAGGAGAGGCTCAGCGTATAAGGCTTGCAACCCAGATAGGGTCAGGCCTTGTGGGCGTGTGCTACATCCTTGATGAGCCTTCCATCGGACTTCACCAGAGAGATAATGACAAGCTCCTTAGTACCCTGAAAAGACTTCGTGACCTGGGTAATACTCTGATCGTTGTAGAGCATGACGAGGATACCATGCTTGCGGCTGACTATATCGTTGATATCGGTCCCGGTGCGGGTTCCCATGGAGGAGAGGTCGTCGCAACGGGAACTGCCGAGGAGATAATGAAATGTCCCGAGTCCGTTACGGGCCAGTATCTGTCCGGCAAGAAGTTCATTCCGGTTCCCGTAAAAACGAGAAAGCCCACGGGATTTCTCACCGTAAAGGGCGCATCGGAAAACAATCTGAAAAATATAGATGTTAAGATACCCCTGGGTGTTTTTACCTGTGTTACCGGTGTTTCCGGCTCGGGTAAATCCTCACTTGTTAATGAGATACTTTATAAGACCCTTGCCCGGAAGCTTAACCGCGCACATACCATTCCGGGAAAGTGTAAGGGCATAACCGGCATTGAAAAACTGGATAAGGTCATTTGTATTGACCAGAGCCCCATCGGCAGAACGCCCCGTTCCAATCCTGCGACCTATACGGGCGTCTTTGACATGATAAGGGATCTTTTTGCATCAACCGAAGATGCAAGGGCATACGGTTACAGTAAGGGAAGATTCTCTTTTAATGTTAAGGGTGGAAGGTGCGAAGCGTGTTCCGGTGACGGTATCATCAAGATCGAGATGCACTTTTTGCCCGATGTATATGTTCCCTGTGAAGTATGCGGCGGAAAGCGTTACAACAGAGAGACCCTTGAGGTCAGATATAAGGGAAAAAATATCTATGATGTCCTGGATATGAGAGTTGAGGAGGCACTGACCTTCTTTGAAAATGTTCCTTCCATCAGGAACAAGATCAGGACTCTTTATGATGTGGGTATGGGTTATATCAAGCTGGGGCAGCCTTCTACGGAACTTTCCGGAGGTGAGGCACAGCGTATCAAGCTTGCAACCGAGCTTTCAAAAAGAGCCACCGGCAGGACCATTTATATACTTGATGAGCCTACTACTGGACTGCATTTTGCGGATGTTCACAAGCTTGTGGAGATGCTGGACAGACTTGCCGAGGGCGGTAACACCGTAGTTGTCATCGAGCATAATCTGGACGTCATAAAATGTGCGGATTATATTATAGACATGGGTCCCGAGGGCGGAGACAGGGGAGGCACAGTGATCGCACAGGGCACCCCCGAAGAGATAACCAAAGTAAAGGAATCCTACACCGGCGCCTACATAAAGAAAATGCTGGACCGTGCCGCGAAACAGGGGGACGGTTCTGCCGTTTCAAAAAAGAAAGCGTCATCTGATAAAAAAGCGTCATCTGAAAAGAAAGTGACATCCGGCAGAAAAACCACTTCAGGAAAGGCCAAAAAGAACTCATGACATTTGAAATACTTGTTTCCTCCGTGCAGAAAGATGCACGTGAACTTGTCAGCCAAATGAACATTTCATCCGATGCGGTGATCATGTCCCAGGGAGAGAAAGAGGATTCTTCCGAGGTTTTTATGCTTGGAGAAAAAAGGATAACTTCTCTTAAGTCGGCATCCAAGGGCGTGGGACTTTCCAGAAATGCCGTATTTGAGCATGCCGCTGCGGATGTGGTTCTTTTTGCGGACGAGGATATCGTCTATGAAAATGATTATGAAGCAAAGGTCCTGAAGGAGTTTTACGACCATCAGGATGCAGACATGATCCTTTTTAATGTCAAGGTCTGCGATGAAAGGAAAACCTACTGGAATACAAAGTATGCTCCGGTGAAGTGGTACAACTGCGGAAGGTATCCTGCATACGCTATTGCCGCCCGAAACGGTGCCCTTAAGATCTCCGGAGTCAAGTTCAGTCTCTTGTTTGGAGGCGGTGCAAAGTATTCAAACGGCGAGGATTCGCTTTTCCTGAATGACTGCCTGAAAGCGGGCATGAAGATCTATGCATCCCCTGTGGTGATAGGAGAGGAAATCCCCAGACCTTCAACATGGTTTTTCGGATATAACGACAAATACTTCTACGACAGAGGAGTTCTGTATCATTTCCTTTACGGAAGGTATGCGAAGCTCTTCGGTCTCAGGTGGCTCCTCAAGACGAAGCGCGAATTTACGGCTGACGGTTACAAATACGATGATGCAAAAAAGATGCTGTTTCTTGGAGTTTCCGATCACGATACCATCGACCGAACATTTGTTGATGGTAAATTTCAAGCTGGTTAAATGAAGCAGCAGTTGCCCGGAATATTAATTTTTCTCAGGTTCTTCAGGAAGCTCTTCTTCAAAAAGTAGGTTTTTGATCCGGATGGGATTTTTTAAATGAAGTTTTCGGTCATAATAGTATCCCTCAATGCGGGAGACAAGTTGATAAAGACGGTTAATTCCGCTCTTTCGCAAAAAGATGTGGAATTTGAGATCGTGATAAAAGACGGGCACTCAAAAGACGGCTCTCTTGATGCCGTGCGCCTTCTGAATGACAGGAGGATCAGGCTCTTTGAGCAGGATGATACCGGAATATACGACGGCATGAACCAGGCCATCACCCACGCAGAAGGTGATTTCTTCATCTTCATGAACTGCGGTGATTATTTTTATGACGAGAGTGTGCTTGCTCGTTTTGCGGAAGTTGCGGTTAAAAATGGCTTCAACGAAAGCCCGGACTTAGGGGCTTCATCCGATAAACCTGAAGGCCTGGCTGCAAGTCGCCCATTCATTTTCTACGGCAGCAGATACTCCCGTCTCACCGGAAATGTGGAGCACATCTCTCCTAAGATCACTCCCCTTGTTTGCTACCGTAACATCCCCTGCCATCAGGCGATCCTGTACTCAAGGGATAATTTCGAAAAGAGACTTTACCGCCCCGAGTACAAGGTTCGTGCGGATTATGAGCATTTTCTCTGGTCCGTTCTTAAAAACAATGCAAAGACTGTTTATGTGGATCACCCCGTCTGCATCTATGAAGGCGGCGGTTATTCCGAATCTCCGAAGGCCATAAAACGCTCTGCTGAGGAGCATAAAGAGATCACACATATGTATCTTACTAAGTGGCAGCTTTTTTACTGCAGGCTTTACATGATCGTAACCCTTCAGCCCTTAAGGAAGCGCCTTGCATCCGGAAAGCTTTCCGGGCTTTATAATTCGTTTTTGAGACGTTTATACCACGGCGGCTGACCTGCAAATGTACTGACCTAACTATTCTCAAAATCATCATCATTTTTTTTCACAAATTTCGTCCCACACTCTAAACTTTTCTAAATCCCATCCGATATATTTTCTGTAAGGGCATTTATACCCTTTCATGAGCGACTTGAAAATCACATAAGATACGGAAAAAGTTTTTGTGCACGGATGCGAAAGAAAGCGTAGTTTATCCGTGCTTTTTTGTTGAATATTTTGAGATTTTCTCTGTATTTTAAAGCCTGAATCGGATATAATGTAACATAGTGTGGATTAATATAGATCACTATCCGAAAGGGGTTTTAAAATGGCAGCACTTGATATAGGAATCGACCTGGGGACCGCATCAGTCCTCGTTTACATAAAGGGTAAGGGAGTTGTTCTTAAGGAGCCCTCCGTTGTGGCTATTGATAAGAATACGAAGTCTGTAAAGGCTATCGGCGAAGACGCAAGGCTTATGCTGGGAAGGACTCCCGCCAATATCGTAGCGGTAAGGCCTCTGAAGCAGGGTGTCATCTCTGATTACCAGATAACCGAGAAGATGATGAAGCACTTCGTCCACAAGGCAGTTGGCCACAGGCTTTTAAGAAAGCCCAGGATTGCCGTCTGTGTACCTTCGGGAGTTACCGAAGTTGAGAAGAAGGCGGTAGAGGATGCGGCATACATGGTAGGCGCACGTGAGACCCTCATCATCGAGGAGCCCATCGCGGCAGCCATCGGAGCCGGGATTGATATCTCAAAGCCCTGCGGGAACATGATAGTGGATATCGGAGGCGGTACCACGGATATCGCAGTCATTTCCCTGGGAAGTGCGGTAGAAAGTGCATCCCTTAAGGTTGCGGGAGACGATTTTAACGACGCTATAGTACAGTACATGAGAAAAAATCACAGTCTCAGCATAGGTGAGAGAACCGCTGAGGATGTAAAGATAAAGATCGGAACCTGTTTCCCCCAGAATGAAGTGACCAGGATGGAGGTTAAGGGACGTCACATAGTAAAAGGACTTCCCACATCCGTTGAGGTGACCAGCGAGGAAACAACACAGGCACTTGAAAAATCAACCAGCAGTATCGTTGATGCCATTCACCAGGTTCTTGAGAGAACTCCCCCCGAGCTTTCGGCGGATATCGCGGACAGAGGCATAGTTCTGACAGGCGGCGGAGCGCTTTTAAGAGGCCTTGAGGACCTTATCACCGACAGGACCGGAATCTCCTGCATCACCGCAGAGGATCCCATGACAGCGGTGGCTATCGGAACCGGAAAATATGTTGAATTCATTTCAACTTTCAGAAATACGATAGAGTAAGGCTTTCGGCATATCAGATTACGTAAGACAGATAAGCGGGTTGGTGGAACGTAAGAGGAACTAAGTATGGTCAAGGGATTATATACCGCATATACCGGAATGCTCAATGAACAGAACCGCATGGATGTTCTGAGTAACAACATGGCTAATGTAACTACCGTCGGATATAAAAAAGAGGGTACCACCAGCCAGTCCTTTGATAAGATCTTAGACCTTAAGATCAAGGATTCCACAGTAGATTACAATCTTGCCACAAGAGAAGGCTACACAAGCCGCGGAGTCAAGATCGGTGAAAACTACACCGACTGGTCCCAGGGCGGATTCAGGATTACCGGTAACACATACGATATTGCCATCGGCGGAGACGGATTTTTCGCTGTAGAGTTTAAGAACAAAGCCGGTGAGACCAGCACCAAGTACACCAGAGCCGGAGAGTTCCAGCTTGATAATCAGGGAAATATCGTAACCCACGAAGGTGATTATCTTCTTGACACCCAGGGCCGTCACATCAAGGTAGATCCTCTTAAGGACACTACAATTGACAGACAGGGCAGGGTTATCCAGGACGGCAGAACTCTTGCCACCATCCAGCTTACTGATTTCGAAGATTACGATTATCTTGAAAAATACGGAGAGACCTATTATCAGCCCCTTGAAGGTGCCAAGATGAAAGCCGGTACAGGAGAGATGTACAGCGGATATCTCGAGGCGTCCAATGTATCCACGGTACAGGAGATGGTCAATCTCATTACCATATCAAGGCAGTATGAGAGTAACCAGAAGATCATCCAGACTATTGATAACACACTTGAAACTGCGGTAACCCGTATCGGAAAAGTATAACCTGAATTGATGCCGCAAAGCGGTGAAAGGAGTTTAAGATGGTAAGAAGCTTATGGACCGGCGCAACCGGAATGATCGCCCAGCAGACCAGTCTTGATAATATTGCCAATAATCTTGCAAACGTCAATACTACCGGATTCAAATCCCAGAGCGTTGAGTTCAAGAATCTCCTTTATCAGACGCTCCAGACCAAGACTACCTCCGCAAACGGAGATACAAAGCCCGGATCTGCACAGGTGGGACTCGGTACCAGAGTTTCGTCCCTTAATACTTCTTTTTCACAGGGATCGTTTTTTGCATCCGAAAATCCCACCGCTTTTGCCATCTCCGGAACAGGTTTCTTCGGAGTAAAGGCATCCGACGGACAGACATATTACACAAGGAATGGTAACTTCGGATGGACCCTCGCATCTAACGGCGGCAATATGCTTGCAACCAGCGACGGCTATCCCGTTCTTGATACAAGCGGAAATCCCATCATCCTTGATTCAAGATATACCACCTCAAGGATCACTGTAACAGGCGATGGCAATATCTGCTATCCCGATGACAAAAACAATCCGCAGCCCATAGGGAGAAAGATTGGCCTCTGGCAGTTCAACAATCCCAACGGTCTTTCAAGAGAGGGCGACACTCTCTTCAAGGAAACCGCAGCCAGCGGAAGAGCCATCAACGAATCAAGCTCCACCAATGTAAAGAAGAGCACCGTTAACCAGGGCTATCTTGAAGGCTCCAACGTTCAGGTGGCAGATGAGATGGTCAACATGATCACCACCCAGCGTGCTTACGAGCTTAACTCCAAGGTCATCACCACCTCGGACACCATGCTGGAGGAAGCAAACAACCTCAGAAGATAATGAAACAGTGGCATAAGAACGTGGCATGAAGGAATAACGTGAAACGGCGGAACCGTCCCCGCGTTTCATAGGGAGAAATAAATGGACATCGGTAATATCTCAAATCTTACAGATTATTATAAATCGGTGACCGGTCAGAGCCAGTCTTCGAAGCTTGCAAATGAACTCTCCGGCAAAGCGGAAAATGCCAAGACCGATGATGAGCTCATGGACGTATGTAAACAGTTCGAGAGCTATCTTCTTGAGCAGGTCTTCAAGAATATGGAGAAGACTGTCATGAAGAATACCGATGAGTCAAAGGATGCTTCCACCGAGAATCTCGTGGACTTCTTCAAGGAGCAGACCATTCAGGAACTTGCTACCCAGTCCACCGAAAAAAGCGGTCTGGGCCTTGCACAGCAGCTTTATGAGCAGCTTCGCAGAAACTACGGAATGGATGAAAATTACATTCCCGCAGATCAGGTTGCAAATCTTAACACAGCTAACGTTAAAACGGAGGACTGACCTTAAGGTTTTTACAGGCTTGTACCGTCTTATCCGTTTTTTTGTATTATCAATGATCTAAAAAGAGTATATTATCTTGGATTTTTCCGAAGAACAGATCACACTCAAAGGTTATATCAAAAAAATACTTTTCAGAAGCGCTGACGGAAGGTACAGCGCTATTGTCATGTCCGCTGAAGAAGATGAAGAAACCATCGTCGGATTCATGCCGGATCTTGGAGAGGGAGATAATGTAGAGGTCACAGGGCACTGGTTTGATCACCAAAAGTTTGGCATACAGTTTAAAGTCTCTTCATATAAGATCATTCCTCCTGCGGATTCCCGGGCCATGGAAAGCTATCTTGCATCCGGCGCCATCCCCGGCCTTGGAGAAAAACTGGCCGCCCGCATAGTTTCAAAATTCGGGGACGATACCTTCAGGATCATAGAAGAAGAGCCTGAAAGGCTTGCGGAGATCAAGGGCATCAGTAAAAGAAAAGCCATGGAGATCGCCGTTGCCATGGAAGAAAAAAAGGATATGAGGGAGGCCATGGTCACAATGACTGAGCTTGGCCTTTCCCAGACCATGTCCGTAAGGATCTACGAAACCTACGGTTCTTCCTGTCTTGATATCTTCAGGACAAATCCTTACAAGCTTGCGGAAGATATCCGCGGAATAGGTTTTAAGACAGCCGACGAACTGGCTATCAGGCTTGGGATCTCACTTGATTCGGAGGACAGATGCTGCTGCGGGATCCTCTATGAGCTGCAGTACTATGTTCAGGAGGGGCACTGCTATACTCCGGAAGATCAGCTTATAAAGGGTGCAAAGGAGCTTCTTGGCCCTGCCTGCTGTGATGTAAAAAAATGCCTGGATGAACTGGTCCATGCCGGCAAGGTCAAAAGAGACGAAGACCGGGTATATCTTCCTGCCTATTACTATGCAGAACTTTCCTGCGCAAGAATGCTGGTTGAAAAAAATGTGAAAATGGCTCCGGATATCCCGGGCCTTGATAAAAAGATAGAAAAAGAGATAGTCTCAATAGCCCGGGAAAAGGGTTATGAAACTGATGATCTTCAGATAAGTGCCGTTAAGGAATGCATCAAAAACGGACTTTTCATCCTGACGGGAGGTCCCGGAACAGGTAAGACCACCACCATCAATATAATCATCAACTACTTTATCGAGCAGGGAAATGACGTTGTTCTTGCTGCGCCTACGGGAAGGGCCGCAAAGAGGATGACGGAAGCTACCGGGTATGAAGCCACCACCATACACAGGCTTTTGGGAGTCGCTGCCATGACGGATGACTCCGGGACCGGTGTTATATTCCAGAAAAATGCTGATGAGCCCATTGAGGCTGATGTCATAATAATTGACGAAATGTCAATGGTTGATATCATGCTGTTTAAGGCGCTTTTAAGCGCCGTGCCCCCTTCATCCAGACTGATCCTTGTAGGGGATGCCTCACAGCTTCCCAGTGTAGGCGCCGGAAATGTTCTCAGTGATATATGCTCCTGTGATTTTTTCCATATCGTCAGGCTTGAAAAGATCTTCAGGCAGGATGAGACCAGCAATATCGTTATAAATGCCCATAAGATCGATGCCGGAGAACATATTGAACTTTCGTCAACAACTAAGGATTTCATTTTCCTTGAAAGAAATGATGCGTCCGTGATCCGCCAGACCATCGGCTGGATGATCTCCGAAAAGCTTCCCTCCTATATCGGGTGTGACCCCATGGATATTCAGGTCCTTACTCCCATGAAGATCGGCAATATGGGTGCCACTTCTCTCAACAGATTTTTGCAGTCTGTTTTAAATCCCGCATCCCATGATAAAAAAGAGTACATGTTCAGGGATACTCTTTTCCGTGAAGGCGATAAGGTCATGCAGACAAAAAATGATTATAAGCTGGAGTGGAAGACCGATTCCCGTCTCGCTTCTCTTTCTGAAACAGGCGTCGGTGTGTTTAACGGAGACCTTGGAAGGATCCGCAGGATAAACGAATCCGCCGGCATCATTACCGTTCTTTTTGATGACGGAAGGGTTGCGGATTACCCCTTTTCGGAACTCGAGGAGTTAGATCTTTCATATTCCATGACAATACATAAATCCCAGGGCAGCGAATATCCCGCGGTCATCATACCCCTTCTTGATATTTCGGCACCCCTTGTCTACAGAAATCTTCTTTATACCGGCATCACCAGAGCCAAAAACTGCGTGATCCTTCTCGGTGATTCCAACCTCGTAAATAAAATGATCGACACGAAAGGAAATAATGACAGAAAAAGTTCTTTTGCCGTTAGGCTGTCTGAAGCAAACAGCAGATAGATTTGTAAACCTTACCTACCCTTTAAGGTGCCCGGTTTGCGACAGGCCGGTGTGGCCAAGGGGGCAGGGGATATGCCTTTTTTGTTTAAAAGACCTTAAGGCAATTGGTGACCCCGTATGTGAAAAATGCGGAAAAAAGCTCATGGTTGATACAGGACTTTGCCATGACTGCAAAGAAAAAAACCACATTTTTACAAGATGCAGAAGTGTCTTTGAATACTCCTCTGCAAAAGAGATGATCTACAGGTTCAAATATGCCGGGAGGCGTGAATATGCCCGGGTTTTTGCGTTTCTTACCGGCAAGATCCTTGCAGAGTATATCTTTGCCAATGACTTTGACTGCATAGTTTCCGTTCCCATATCCCGTAAGAGGCTTTTAAAAAGGGGCTATAACCAGGCAGAGGAGTACGGAAGAGAGCTTTCTGCACTAACCGGGATCCCTTTTTTTGACGACTCCGTAAGGAGGGTGAAAAACACTGCTCCCCTTAAATGCTTAAATCCCTCCCAGCGCCAAAAAAATCTTAAAAATGCTTTCAAGAAGGGCAAAAATGTAGTAAAATCTAAACGAATATTATTAGTCGATGATATATACACTACCGGGGCAACAATGGATGCCTGTGCCGGGATTTTACTTGAAAGCGGAGCATCCTGTGTATACGGGCTGACGCTGTCATCCGGTGCCGGAGTGTGATTATTGGAGGGTATGATATGAATGTAAAAAACTGTAAAGGCTGCGGTAAGCTGTTCAACTATCTTTCCGGGCCCCCTCTTTGCCCTTCATGCAGGGAGGCAATGGAAGCCAAGTTCCAGGAGGTTAAGGCTTACATTCGTGAACATAAGGGTGTTGGAATTGCTGAAGTTGCCGAGGCATGTGCCGTTGATGCAGGTCAGATCCGTCAGTGGCTCCGTGATGACAGGCTTGAGGTAACGGAAGATTCCGCCCTCATGCTTAACTGTGAGAGCTGCGGAGCGCCCATCAGAAGCGGAAGATTCTGCGACAGATGTAAGGCAAATGCGGTAAACGGATTCAATAACATTCTTAATGCAGGCAAGCCCGCTCCTCCCGTGAAAAAGGACACCAAGGATAGTCCCAAGATGCGTTTCCTTGATTCATGATCTTATCGAATACTTAAACTTTTTACACCTGCCCGTTTAACTGCGGGCAGGTTGTGTTGTGAGAAAAGGTAATGCTTAACGAAGACAGGGTCATACTTATGACCAGGATGGCCGCATATGAGGCCGGTGAAGGAAAAAAGCACATGAACGTCGTCAGGTTTTTCAAGGGCGACTATGTAGCCGTGGGGATACTCAAGGCTATGGTCTGTGCCACCGTTTCCTATGCTCTGATCATCGGGCTTTATATCTATTACAATTTCGATGTCTTTCTCAGCAATATGTATGATATGGACATCCTTGAATTTGTCAGGGGTATTCTCATAAAGTACGCCTGGTTTTTGGGAATATACGTGCTGATCACCTATATCGTCTGTACCATCAGATACAATTATTCCCGCAGAAAGTTAAAGAGATATTACAAGAACCTGTGGGTTCTCAAGAAGATGTACGATAAACAGTAAGAAATGGCAGATTAAACAAAATGACACAGTTACTTGAGTTAAGGGACAACATAAAAAGTCTCTTCGCAAAATATGATGTTTTTATCTTTCCGGTTCTGAAGTTTCTTATGGCCATGGTCACCCTTTTGATGATCAATTCAAAGCTCGGATACATGAGCAGGCTTAACAATTTCGGTATTGTACTGATAATTGCGCTTGCATGCTCATTTCTTCCAAACGGCGCGATCCTCTTTTTTGCGGCGCTTGTTTCCATGGCACATGTTTTTGCCCTTTCCCCGGAAGTAGCCATCATCATTGCGGTCATCTACATGCTGATCTACCTGCTTTATCTGAGATTCACACCATCAGAATCTCTCTGCATAGTTGCAACTCCCATAATGTTTGTCATGCATATTCCCTACGTTGTACCCGTTGTCATGGGACTTATAGGAGGCCCCGCGTCCGCTCTTTCCGTTGTATGCGGAGTCATTGTTTATTTTGCCCTTCACACAGTCACCGTTAACGCAGCCAATGTGTCGGGAAATATCTCGGATCTTATGAGCGAGATCAGACTCATCATAGACTCCCTTCTTGGGAACAAGCAGATGATAGTCCTTGTTGTGGCTTTTGCGGTAGTTACCATCACCGTTTATGTAATAAGACGCCTTCCCATAGAGCATGCCTGGACACTTGCAGAGGCAAGCGGAGCGTTCTTCTGTATGCTCATCGTCCTTATAGGAGGC
This sequence comes from uncultured Lachnospiraceae bacterium, assembly GCA_946631935.1. GTDB lineage: Bacteria > Bacillota > Clostridia > Lachnospirales > Lachnospiraceae > AC2028. Next base: position 12,320 of record CAMPAP010000084.1, read on the forward strand.
CTTGTCCAGAATGCGGGCTTTTCCATTATCGGTATACTCTTCGGATGCATCCTTTCCTTCGCCATCGGCAAGGTCATAGAATTTTTCAGATTCTGCGTGGACTATACAAGGACAGAAAGGGTCCAGTTCGAGGATGATGACTATTACTATTTTGTCAAAGCGGTACCCAAGATGAATGTGGCCGCTCCAGAAAAAAAGGTAAAAAATATAAACCGTTCCCATAAAAGCTATGTGGCAAAGGGACGCAAAGAGCCTTCAGAGGAGATCTACGAGGATGAATATGCCGAGGATTTCCTTATGACGGAAGACGACGATATCAAGATACGGAATTAAAAAAGAATGCAGTTTTGGGACACAATAGTTACATATTTCAGGAATTTCAGCATGTATCTCGGCACCAGCCAGTGGCAGGATTACACCGAGATACTTATCATTGCCGTTCTGTTGTATTTTACGATGAAATGGATGCACAATACCCGTGCATGGTCACTTCTTAAAGGACTCCTGGTGATCCTTATCTTTGTGCTCTTTGCAAATGTTTTTCATATGGATACCATTCTCTGGCTGTCCAGTAACATCTTCCAGTTCGGTGTCATCGCCCTCATTGTTGTTCTCCAGCCGGAGCTCAGAAAAGCTCTTGAGACCCTTGGAAGAAGCAACATTCTCGGAAGCATCCTGTATTTCAGCCAGCAGGCAGGGGATACGGTTTTGACCGACGATTCCATACGAGAGATAGTAAGGGCCTGCTCACAGATGGGCAGGGTAAGGACCGGAGCTCTGATAGTCATCGAAAATAAAGAGTCCATTAACCGTATAGATGAGACCGGCATCAAGGTTGATGCGGAGATCACCAGCCAGCTTCTCATAAACATCTTCGAAAAAAACACTCCTCTCCACGACGGTGCAGTTACTGTCAGGAACAACAGAGTGTCTTCCGCAACCTGTTATCTTCCTCTTTCCCAGAGCGTCATGATAAGCAAGGATCTTGGTACCAGGCACAGAGCAGCCATGGGAATGAGTGAGGAATCAGACGCGGTAATAGTTGTTGTGTCCGAGGAGACCGGAAGGATCTCGGTTGCCCACGACGGCGTTCTTGATGCCAATCTTACCGAGGAGACTCTTACCAGGATACTCTTATCCACAGTCGGAAGAAATCCTGAGGAAGAATCCGATAAGAATTCAAACAGAAAAAGGAGGCGCAAAAAATCATGAAAATGCTTAAGCGCCTTGGCGGCATTTTTACACATAATCTTTGGCTCAAGCTTCTTGCCATAATCCTTGCGGTGATCATCTGGGTCATCGTTGCGCAGATCAATAATCCCGCAAGCACTGTCACATTCAGCAATATAAAGGTCACACTTTTAAATGCTGATATCCTTGAAAGTGAGGGAAAGATTTACCAGATCCTGGACAGGTCTGATGTTGTAAAGGTTACGGTAAAAGCACCCGAGTCCGTTGTCAGAACACTTTCCGCATCGGATGTATCGGCTGTTGCGGATCTTTCCCAGGTTACAGCCCAGGGAACCGTCCCCATCGTTTATTCCCTTGACAGGGCAGAGAGCATCGTGGGAGATCATGATGAACTCCTTGTAAGCGTCGAGGATAAAGTAACAAAGTACGTTAATATCATGTATTGGACAAACGGAAGTGTCGGTGAAGACTGCGTCCTTGGAAAGGTTAATCTTGACAGGAACAGACTTGAGATCTCAGGTCCCAGATCCGATATCGAAAAGGTTTCCTATGCCATGGTGGAGATAGATCTTGACGGAGCGGTCAAAACCATTTCCGCGGACATGGAGCTTGCGCTCTTTGATTCGGAAGGAATGAAGGTTGAATCCGAAAACATTACAAAGCAGACGGATTACGTCACCACCACCGTCACTGTCCTTTCAACAAGCGAGGTTCCCATCGTTGCTTATACTACGGGAACTCCTTCCGCAGGATATATTTTCGTGGATGAGATAGATGTTTCCCCTGCTACCGTAAGGATCGCGGGAGATACATCCACGCTTTCCCATCTTCCTTATATAGAGATAACGGATCCCGTTGATATCACCGCGGCCAGAAACAATATCACCGCAACATTTGATCTCAGCAATTATCTCCCTGCCGGTGTAAGCTTTGAGGATCCCAACTTTGATGATGAGATAACCGTTACCGCACATATTGAGAGAACGATTGAAAAGACGGTTTACCTTTCTCCTTTGAATGTCACCATATCGGATCTTCCTTCGGGGCTGACTGCAGAGGCGTATTCCACCGAGGATATCGCAGTTAAGCTCACGGGACTTGAGACGGATCTTAACGCCATAAGC
>CAMPAP010000085.1 GCA_946631935.1 uncultured Lachnospiraceae bacterium
GGATCAATTACAATTCAAAAATCATTTATTTTTCATCCATAACGATCAATGATCATTACATTGTTTGTGATCATTGATCATTACACAATTCATGATCATCGATCATAAATAATTCACGATCATCAATCATGAATTATTCATGGTCATCAATCATGAATTATTTTATGATAAAAGGGTCGTGCCCCGGTATATAAAAAACCTGCACACGCCTTGCGGCTCCGCTCTCGCTCGTAACGGTACTATACTCATACTCGCTTACACGATGTAAGTAAGGCCGGTATGCAAGTGCATGGATGCACTTGAAGGCCCCTCGCTCGTATTCGTTAAGTACCGACGGCTCGAAAGGGGCACTTATAAATAATTAAGGTTGCGGCTGATAACCCGGAGGATTATATGAGTTCTGAAAGTATTGAAAAAGAGATAAAAAGAAGACGCACATTTGCGATAATCTCGCACCCTGATGCAGGTAAGACCACTCTTACGGAGAAATTTCTGCTATACGGCGGAGCGATAAATCTTGCGGGAAGTGTTAAAGGAAAGGCCACAGCCCGCCACGCCGTTTCAGACTGGATGGAGATAGAAAAGCAGCGTGGTATATCCGTTACATCATCCGTTCTTCAGTTTGAATATGACGGTTATTGCATCAATATCCTTGATACCCCCGGTCACCAGGATTTCTCGGAGGACACCTACAGAACTCTTATGGCGGCGGATTCCGCAGTGATGGTGATCGACGGCTCTAAGGGTGTTGAGGCTCAGACAAGAAAGCTTTTTAAGGTATGTGTCATGCGTCATATCCCGATCTTTACTTTTATCAATAAGTTAGACCGTGATGCCATGGATACTTTTGACCTTCTTGATGATATTGAAAAAGAGCTGGGTATCGCCACCTGTCCCGTTAACTGGCCCATCGGATCAGGTAAGAGTTTCCAGGGAGTTTATGACAGAAAGACAAGGACCGTCATCACTTATTCTGATACCGAAAAAGGTACAAAAGAAGGAGTTTCGGAGGAGGTTTCAGTATCCGATGAATCCGCAATGAGATCCCTTATAGGTGATGAGGCGGCAGATAAGCTCTTAGGAGAGATGGAGCTTTTAGACGGCGCCGGTGCTGATTTTGATCTTGATGAAGTAAGAGCCGGAAATCTTACACCCGTATGTTTCGGCTCTGCACTTACGAATTTCGGTGTTGAGATATTCTTAAAACATTTCCTTTCAATGACCACTTCACCTCTTTCAAGGCAGGCTCTTGTAGGTGATGAGAGAAAGGTCATCGTTCCCGAGGAAAATGATTTTTCCGCATTTGTATTTAAGATCCAGGCCAATATGAACAAGGCTCACAGGGACAGAGTTGCTTTTATGAGGATCGTTTCCGGAAGGTTCGATGCCGAAAAGGAAGTAAAGCATATCGCAACGGGCAAGGTAATGAGGCTTTCACAGCCCCAGCAGATAATGGCTGACGAGCGTAAGATTCTTTCCGAAGCATACGGCGGAGATATCATAGGTGTTTTTGATCCCGGTATCTTTTCAATAGGAGATACGGTCTGTGCGCCTTCCATGAACATAAAATATGACGGCATTCCCACCTTTGCACCCGAGCATTTCTGCAGGGTTCATCTTATGGATACCATGAAGAGAAAACAGTTCGTAAAAGGTGCCACACAGATAGCTCAGGAGGGTGCCATCCAGATCTTTACAGAGCTTTCGGGAACCATGGAAGATGTCATAGTCGGTGTTGTAGGTGTCCTTCAGTTCGATGTTTTCAAATACCGCATGGAAAATGAATATAATGTTGAAGTCCGGATGGATTCCCTTCCTTTTGAACATATCCGCTGGATAGTGGATCCGGGCAGTGTTGATGTGGAGCATCTTACCGGCACCTCCGATATGAAGAAGGTCAGGGATATGAAGGGCAATCCGCTTCTGCTGTTTGTAAATGAGTGGAGCGCTCAGATGACAGTTGACAGAAACAAAGGACTAAAACTGGCTGAATTCTCAGAAAACTGATGATATTATCTTTATGGCCTTAGTGTCGGATTTGTATTTTTTATGATAAAGGAGAAAAAAGATGGCAAGAAAGAGCAGTGTTGAAAGAGCAAATGATCTTACCGGTGGTTTTGCATCGGCGCAGAAGAATGTAGTCATACAGTACGGCAGCTGTGAGCGCAAAGTTGATGACATTCTTGCCGCTGTTAAGGCTGATGCGTGTAACAAAGGCATAAGTGATGCCGATTTTTCCAGGGTTGATGTATATGTAAAACCCGAAGAAAAAAAGGTATTTTATGTTATCAACGATAAAGAAAACGGAAGCGTTGATTTCTGATAAGAGCAGATCATAAAAAAAATAAGTGACCAAAACGGTCGGAAAGAGGATGAATATGGCAACAGTTTTTGTTGTGGCAAATCAAAAGGGCGGGATCGGAAAAAGCACCACTGCAACCAATCTTGCCGGAATACTCGGAAAGAAAAGTAAGACCCTTCTTATAGATGCGGATCCCCAGGGAAACAGCACCAGCACATATGAAGCGGCAGTAAATGATGTTGCGACTCTTTATGATGTCATGATCGACTCCGACAAGCTGCCGATATCGGAAGCCATCCAGCATACCGCTAACGGGGATATCGTTGCATCCGACCCTCTTTTGGTAAAGGCGGAGAAGGTTCTTGACGGTGATGTTGAAGGCTTCTACCGTCTTAAGGATGCGCTTGATGAGATAGCTGACGATTATAAATATATAATCATTGATACAGCACCCTCACTTAACATCATTCTTTACAACTGTCTTATAGCGGCGGACAAGGTTATCATTCCCGTGACCGCGGATGCTTATTCCATGCAGGGCATACAGCAGCTCTATGATACAATCATGGCAGTAAAGCGCCGCCAGAATAAGGATCTTTCCATTGCGGGACTTCTTCTTGTCAAATACTCAGGAAGATCGAACCTTGAGAAAGAGACAAGGGAAAGCATAGAAGAGAGCGCAAAACAGATGAACACCATTCTCTTTAAGACCGTTATCAGAGAGTGTGTCAAGACCAAGGAAGCCCAGGAACACAAAAAGCTCCTTATCGATTACGCTCCCAAATGTACCACATGCCTTGATTACATTGATTTTTCCAAAGAGATAGCCAAAAAAGCGTGATAATGTGCATATAATGCCATTTTGCCTGCCAAGGCTGCGTTTCCCAAAAAATGGAAAAAAAGGTCATTATATGGTAAAATATCTAAAGTATGTGTTAATGATCCTGCATTTGTTTTTGATAAAGGAGATATATTATGGCAGCTGCTAAAACCGTAAAAGAAAAAAAAGTAAAAGCTCCCAAAAATACTACCGCCAGATCGGGCATTTCCATCGGAACCGCCGAAAATAACGGACATGTATTTATTGCGGATTCTGTTGTAGAAGAGATCGCCGCACTTGCCGCAAGTGAGGTTGAAGGAGTAGAGGGTATTGCCGAGAGATCAAAGGGCAGATCTCTTATCAAGGCAGATATTTCCGGAACCAATGTAAAGATTTCCATGATAATCTCTACCAGATTCGGATTCCCCATTCCCTCCACCTGCCAGGCGGTTCAGTCCAGGGTCAAGAGCTCTGTGGAGAACATGACGGGTCTTACCTGTTCGGATGTCAATATCAGAGTCAGCGGCGTTGAGGTTTAACAGTGGTTTTTTCGGATAAAAAAAGCCTTACAAGGCACAAACTGCGGGACAGAGTCTTTGGGCTCGTGTTCCGCATTGAATTTTATGATAAAGACGATCTTGAAGAGCAGATCGGTTTTTTTGAGGAATCCGGAAAAGAAGAATACCTTGAAGAGGATCTTGAATACATAGTCACGAAATTCAGGGGTGTTCTTTCAAGTCTTTCATCCATAGATGAACTGATCGATAAGTGCGCCGTGGGATGGACGAGGAACAGGATGGGAAAGTGCGAGCTTGCATCCTTACGCCTCGGGATCTACGAGATGCTCTATGACGATGATATTCCGGTATCCGTTGCCATGGATGAGGCTGTTGAGATCGCCAAGACCTACGGTGACAATTCATCCGGTGCGTTTGTAAATGCTATTCTTACAAAGGTCAAGGATATCAGCTGATGGCATATACAGTATCCGAACTTGTCAAAAATCTGAACAGTGCCATAAGGATTTCAAAGACGCTGTACAGGATTGAGATCGAGGGAGAGATAGTAGGATATAACGGTCCCAACAAAAACGGACATATCTACTTTGATCTTAAGGACAAGCAAGACGCATCCGTTATCAAGTGCATGATGTATGGGAGCAAATGTACCCGCGAATTCTTTGATATCATCAGGGAAGGAGCTAAGGTAACTTTGTTCGGCAGCCTGAATTACCATGAGAGGTTCGGGCTTTCTTTTGTATTTGAGAGAATTTCGGACGGTGGCGAGGGAGCAAGAAAAAGGGCTCTTGAAGCACTCCGAAGAGAACTTGAAGAACTGGGAATGTTCGACGAGATGTATAAAAAGCCTCTGCCGAGATTTCCCATGACCATAGGCCTTATCACCGCATCTTCCGGAGCGGCCATAGGTGATGTCGTAGCAAGTGCCAGAGAATATAATCCCTTTGTCAGGATCGTTGTCTGCACCGCACTTCAGGAAGGCGAGACGGCTGTTTCGGAAGTCGTAAGTGCCATTAAGAGAATGGACGAGTACGGGCCTGATGTCATCATACTTTCAAGAGGAGGAGGTTCAAAAGACAGTCTCTGGACCTTTAACGACAGGAAAGTCGCCCAGGCGGTATTTGACTGCAGGACTCCCATCATATCCGCAATAGGTCATAAGAGGGATGAATCCATCACTGATGACATTGCAGATGATCATCAGATAACGCCCACGGCTGCGGCCCATAAAGCAACAGAAGGAGTAAGAGACCTGCTTTCTGCGCTTTTATCCGCACCTGATGAGCTGGCAGTTCTTATGAAGAACCGGATATCTTCCGAGAAAAAAAGACTGTATGCCGCATCCGATGCCATAAGATTCAATTCTCCGATATCGCGTCTTGAGCGTGACAAAAAAGAACTGGAAAAATTCAGCACGCAGCTTCCTGCTTACATGAATGCGAAGCTTCATGCCGAAAAACAGATGCTTGAAAGATACAGGCTAAAGCTCCCGCCTCTTATGGGATCGTCTCTGTCAAAAGCGGTTAAGAAAAGAGATGTGTTTATAAGCAGTCTTGAAGGCCTGTCACCTGTTTTAAGATTAAAAAGCGGCTTTTCATATGTTCAGGATAAGGACGGGAAAAATATAAGATCCGTATCCGGGGTGAATGCAGGGGATGAACTGACGATCAGAGTAAGTGACGGAATGATCTCTTCTGTTGTTAAAGAAACCAGAGTGCTGGACCCAGGGGTAGTGGATAAGTGAGGTAAAAATGGCAGCTGATAAGAAAAATGATAAAAAAGATACGCTTTCTCTTGAGGAAAATTTTGATCTGCTAAACGAGATAACATCAAAGCTTCAGTCCGATGATCTTCCTCTCGAGGAGGCATTTGATAACTACAAAAAGGGTATAGATCTCATAAAGACCTGTTCTGAACAGATCGAAATGGTTGAAAAAGAAGTTCTTAAATTAAATTCTGACATGAGTGTCGAAAATTTGGAGCAGTAAGTGGATAGACAAAAATTCGTTGATGAACTGAAAAAACAGACGCAAAAAGCGGAAGAGACAGTCATGAAATATCTTCCTGATGCTGAAGATAAGCTTCAAAGATCCGTTATTGAAGCCATGAATTATTCCGTGTGTGCAGGCGGAAAGAGACTTCGTCCCCTTCTCATGCAGGAGACTTATCGTATGTTCAGGGGACAGGATGCCATTATAGAGCCATTTATGGCGGCCATTGAGATGATCCACACCTATTCTCTTGTACATGACGATCTTCCCGCAATGGATAATGACACTTTAAGACGGGGCCGTGAGACTACCTGGAAAAAATACGGTGATGCCATGGCAATACTTGCGGGAGACGGATTATTGAATTATGCATATGAGACCGCTTTTAAATGCTTTGACATAGTTGAAGAAGAGGCGGGAAACTCGGGATCCACCCACGAGACAATATCATCCAAATATCTTTCCTGTGCAAATGCACTTAAGATCCTTTCCGAAAAGGCAGGGATCTACGGAATGGTAGGAGGTCAGTGTCTTGATGTTGAAGCTGAAAAAAAGAACCTTACACTTACGGAAGAGCAGCTTTTGTTTATCCATGAGCACAAGACGGCGGCACTGATACAGGCCTGCTTTATGATAGGCGGTGCGCTTGCCGGAGCCGGAAGGCGCCAGATAGAGAATCTTGAAAAGATCGGATACAACATCGGCGTTGCATTCCAGATAAGGGATGATCTTCTTGATGTCATAGGCGATACCGACATACTTGGCAAAAATGTGGGATCCGACGAAAAAGACGGGAAAAAGACCTATGTTTCTCTCCACGGTTTGCAGCAATCCGAGGAGGATGAAAAAAAGCTCACCGGGGAAGCTCTTGAAATCCTTGCATCACTTCCCGGAAAACATGAATTTATGGAGGAGCTGATCCTCTCACTTCTTGGCAGAAAAAAATAAGATGATTCTTGATAAGATAAATAAGACCGGTGATATCAAAAATATCCCGGATTCCGAACTGAATGAACTTGCAGGCGAGATAAGGGAATTCCTTATCGACAAGGTATCAAAAACAGGAGGACACCTGGGTGCAAACCTTGGTGTTGTTGAACTTACCATGGCTCTGCATCTTGAACTTGACCTTCCCAAGGACAAGATAATATGGGATGTGGGCCATCAGTCCTATACACACAAGATCCTGACCGGCAGAAAGGATGGCTTTGATACTTTAAGAAAGTACGGGGGTTTAAGCGGATTTCCCAAAAGAAGCGAGAGCGACTGCGACTCCTTTGATACCGGACACAGTTCCACTTCTGTATCTGCAGGTCTTGGAATGGTATGTGCAAGGGATTTAAGAGGCGGTGATGAGACGATCGTATCCGTTATAGGAGACGGTTCCCTTACAGGGGGTATGGCCTTTGAAGCTTTAAATAATGCGGGACGGTTTGATACCAATTACATCATAATCCTTAACGACAATGATATGTCCATATCAGAGAATGTAGGAGGTATTCCGAAGTATCTGAATTCCATCCGCACATCCAACGGTTATCTTGGACTTAAGGAAAGCGTATATAACAAGATCATAGACAAGCCCTACGGACAGGAAGTTGTAGGAAAGATCAGAAGAGCAAAGAACAGCTTCAAATCCCTGATGGTTCCTGCAGGAATGATGTTTGAGGATATGGGGATCGTTTATCTTGGCCCCGTTGACGGTCATAATATCAAGGCTTTAAGAAATGCCATAAAAGAAGCAAAGAGATTTAAGAGGGCCGTCCTGATACATGTTCTTACGAAAAAAGGCAGGGGATTTGCACCGGCTGAAAAGCACCCTGCAAGATTCCACGGAACAGAGCCTTTTGACGTCACTAACGGTGTGCCTCTTAATCCCAGAAAAGTTGCCGCATGGACCGATATATTTTCAACGGTCATGTTTAAGCTCGGTGAAAAAAATGACCGCATAGTTGCCATAACCGCCGCTATGTCGGAAGGTTGCGGACTGAAACGTTTCAGCAAGAAATATCCGGACAGATTTTTTGATGTGGGTATTGCGGAGCAGCATGCGGTGACATTTGCCGCAGGTCTTGCCATAGGAGGATACAGGCCTGTTTTTGCGGTATATTCCTCCTTCCTTCAAAGAGCATACGATCAGATCTTTTCCGATATATGCCTGCAGAACCTTCCCGTTGTATTTGCAATTGACAGAGCGGGACTTGTGGGTTCCGACGGTGAGACACATCAGGGAGTTTTTGATCTTTCATATCTTTCGGAACTTCCCAATATGACCATCTGCGCCCCCAAGAATAAATGGGAACTTTCGGATATGCTTAAATTTGCAACTTCCTTTGACGGACCTGTTGCGGTCAGATATCCAAGAGGCGAGGCTTATGCTGGACTTAAGGAATACAGACAGGTCGTTGAACATGGCAGGTCCGAGTGGATCTTCAGGGAAAAAGACATAGCTTTGCTTGCTGTCGGAAATATGGTACAGACTGCCGAGGCAGTAAGGGATATCCTGAAAAAAGAAGGACTTAGTGTAAGCCTTATAAATGCAAGGTTTGTGAAGCCTCTTGATAAGGAAATGCTGAGGGATTGTGCTTTAAGCCATGATCTTCTTGTTACAATTGAGGATAATGTCCTTTCGGGCGGTTTCGGCGAGCACGTTCTTTTTGTGATTTCGGAAGAAGATCTGGACATGAAAGTAATGAATTTCGGTATCCCCGACAGATTTATTCATCATGGAAGCGTTGACCAGCTTAGAAAAGAACTGGGACTTGATCCCGAAAGCATTGCAGCGGACGTGTCCTCTAAATATAAGACTGACTGTAAATAAAAGATGAAAGAAAGACTTGACGTTATACTTGTTAATAAAGGACTGGCTCCTTCAAGGGAAAAAGCAAAGGCCCTTATCATGGCCGGAGAGGTCTATGTTAACGGTGAAAAAGAAGACAAGGCCGGTTCGTCCTTTGATGAAAGTACCTGCTTGGTCGAAGTAAGATCAAGGCAGCTTAAATATGTAAGCCGCGGCGGATTTAAGCTTGAGAAGGCCATGAATGTTTTTGATATAGATCTTACTGACATGATCTGCCTGGATATCGGCTCATCGACAGGCGGCTTTACCGACTGTATGTTAAAAAGCGGTGCCCGGAAAGTATACAGCATAGATGTGGGAAGGGGACAGCTTGACTGGAAACTCAGGAATGATGAAAGAGTTGTCTGCATGGAACAGACCAATTTCAGATTCCTTACTCCCGACAAGATCCCGGATGAACCTGATTTTGCAAGTTGTGATGTTTCTTTTATATCCCTGGACAAGATCCTGATACCCGCAAGGAATATCATAAAGGATTCCGGAAGGATGGTTGCTCTTATAAAGCCCCAGTTTGAAGCGGGCAAGGGCAAGGTTGGTAAAAACGGGGTCGTAAGGGATATAAAGACCCATGAGGAAGTAATAAGGAAGGCTCTTGGTTTTGCGATGTTTGCCGGCTTTGAGATCCTCGGAACGGACTTTTCCCCGATCAAGGGACCGGAAGGAAATATCGAATACCTGATGTATATCAAAAAAAGGGATGATGTTCCGGATGAGATACTTGGTTTGAGCGAAAAGGAAGCCATTGAAAAATTTAATGAGCTTTTTTTGAATGAAGAGACGGAGGTCTTTTCGGATGAATGGACGGACAGGATATCCGGCCTTGCGGAAAGATCCCACAGAGAACTTGCTAATGAATAAAGTACTTATCTATACAAATAAACATAAGGATCCGGATGAAGTCATAACCTCACGTGTCAGGACCTTCCTGGAAAAAGAAGGTATTGAAACGGATGTTCTTTTGTCGGATATCAAAAGGACCGAGGATAAGGATGCTAAGATAGAGCAAAGATCAGGATATGATCTTATCATCGTACTGGGAGGTGACGGAACTGTTCTTCAGGCTGCAAGAGAAGCTTGGAAGTCCGATATTCCC
>CAMPAP010000086.1 GCA_946631935.1 uncultured Lachnospiraceae bacterium
ATGCCACCGGTTATACCGAAGAGCCCCAAAACGAAGATGACGTTTTTTTTGCGGAGCTTAAAGCCTTCGATGATGAGGACGGATACTTTATCGAGTATGAAAAGTTCGAAGATGTCAGAAAGTATTTTCTGGAAAAACTTGGCAGTGACGTTCTTGATGAAGTACGTAAAAACGCCGGATCAAAGAAATCCGCTGTCATAAAAAAAGCGGAAAGTGAATTTATCAGGACCTTCTATAACACCAGCCGTGATGATGATATTGCCCCTGAAGAGATACTTGATGAGTATACAAAAGAAAAAGGCGGCAACAATCTGTTCATCATATCCGTTGCCATTCATCCCGATAAGAGGAGAGATCCAGAAGGAAAGCCGTCTATCGTACTTCTCAGGGATGCTTTTATCAAATATCTTTCAGATCTTAATAATGATGGATATGTTATCAATTCCATTTCAGGTATGTGCATTTCCGACGACGGTGTCAGAACCTTAAGCGGAATGAACTTTAATTATCACAGGGACATAAAAGTCAGTGATGAGGATGCGACGTATTTTGAAAAGGTATATCTCTGCTACGGAGATTATCTTGCGCGTCTTCTTGAAAACAAGACCTATTACAAGACCTACAAGGACGATATATACCTTTTTATCCCCTTTGCCGACAACCCGGAAAACACAAAAATGGATGTTCTCTTCAAAAATGAAGGTGAGTTCCATTATGAAGGGGATATTCCGGATGAAACAAGGGATCTTCTTGAGAATCTTGATTACTACATGGAATATGAGTATGAGGGATTTATAAACCGTGAACTTGAAAGGATATATCTGGGTCAGTGTATCTTCAGACATACTACGGACAGGTATATGAATGAGACAGTAGGCGAGCAGAAAGTTTCGCTGCTTCTTCTTGCATACAAAAGTGCGCATATGTATGTGCTGGTCATTTATATGCCGAACTGCCGTTTTTCTTCTTCAATGGTGGGAGACCAGCTCAGCCAGAGACAGCTGGATGTCAGATTTGGAGAAGAGGATGATATCGATGAGTACGGATTTACCCATTATGAAAATGTCATAGATTATCTCGGGGATAAATACGGCCTTGTAAGATGCGGAAACGGAAAGGCATTTTACTGTATGTCGGATAAACCTGAGTCTGAGCAGGAATTCAGGAACATCCTTACGGGGGAGACATTTTTCAGTGTCCATCAGGATTTTTATATTAAAAATTACGAGCTTGTATCACAGCAGCTGAAAAATGATCTGGCAATATATGATTATTACGAGGCATACATGTCACCCGTAAGTCTTGCCATCATTCTTAAGACTTTTGAAAGACGCGAAGGAAAGCAGAGGATAGAGGACGCCGCTACCTATGTTTTTATCGTGGAACTGGTCCTTCTTCAGAATACTGCCCTTAATAAGCTCAGCAAAAAAGTCGGTAAAGCTTTGGAGCACGAGGGCGATGTTTCATACGAATATATAAACAGCCTTTATAAGGATTACGGAAAAACCCTCAAACTCTGGGATGCGAGAAATTTTAAATATTACGGAACCCAGATGGAGGCGGAGCAGATCCGAAAGGCATTTGAAAATGACGAACTCCGTGAACGCTATCAGGAGGAACAGGGCTTCCTTGAAAATATGGTCGAAGTCAATGCCGCAAATGATGAGAGAAGAAGCGGATGGATAATCGGAATAGTAGGTACTCTTCTTGCGATGTTCCAGGTCAAGGATTACATGATAGAAATGTTTGCAAAGTTCTATTCCTGGATCGGCAATGTCATCGATAACCCCGAAAGTATTATCGTTGGCGGAAATGCCGCGGTTGAAGAATCCAGCCAGTTCAGCAATCTGTTCAGTGTTGTGATCTGGGGAAGCGTTCTGATATTTGTCATGGGATATATCGCTACCAAGAACCAGAAGCGCTATGAGCAGAAAAAGAAGCTCAGTGGGAGGTAATAGGCATGGTACCCGATAAAAACATACTGTTTGACGAAAAAAGATTGTGGGGAAATACCAGGTTCTGGGCCGGTCTTCTGATGCTTTTAAGCTTTGGTTTTTCCTATATGATAATAATCCACCTTGCAGAGGGCGGGGATGTGACCTGGTTCTCCATGTTCTTTTTGTATCTTTTTGCCTACTTCTACGGCGGATGGCAGGGAATGCTCTTTGCTGTGGGATTCGGAGTGATGAAATTTTTCGGGGATATGTATTTCGGACTTCTTGATACCCAGCACATGACGGCAGAGATACTCGATTACCTCGTAAGCTACGGCATCGTGGGGGCAGGCGGCTTCTTTTCCCAGGGGATGATAAAGGATTCAAGAAAGAAAAAAGGCAGAAAAAAAAGAGGAGTATACATTGAAAGTATAACAACCTCCGATGATTATCATGTGGGAACTCCCGAGGAAACCTACGCCCTGAAAGTCGGTTACGGTATAGCGATGCTTTTAAGGTTCATAAGCAGTACCGTAATATGCATGATCTTTTTCTATCGTCCGGAAAATGATTTTCTCAGGAATCTGATGGAGGCTGTTGTCTACTGTCTTGCATATATCGGAGTGGAGACTGTCCTGACATATATCCTGATGCTGTTTCCCTGGGTTTGCAACGCTACGGAATATTGTAAATATGTTGCAACCCACAATTATGATCCGGATTTAAAGACTTATTAATCTTCTGAATCTTCAACTTCACCTGCAACTGCGGAAACTACGCTTGTAACGGCAGAGATCACAACAACCGCCGCAATGATGACCAGCAGTCCGCCTGCAAGAAGTAAAAACATTGATCCTTCCATAATGCTCCTTTTTCAGGGATAATCTCAAAAGCAGATAAGGGGCCCCTGGGCCCGTCTGCTTTTATATTTTATCAGTTTTCGCTCCTGCTTGCAATATTCTTCACCTTTTGGATATATTTAACAAATAAGAAAAACCCCTTCTGGCGGGGCAGGAAAAGGATCTTCCTGTTATTAGGAGAGAGGTTTTTATACAGATTTTACGAATTTTCGTAAAATCTTCAAATGGTGTTGACCCTGTCTTTTTTAAGTAGTAAAGTTGTCATCACCATCTATCCGGGCAGTTTTGCGGACTGCCCTTTTTTGGTGCTCTTCAGGGCGTTCGCACGGAGGTAACAAATGACTGAAATGTTATCTGCACGCCGCCCCATTCTGGGAACCATTGCGGACGAGTATATTGCCCGCAGGGGAAATCAGCTTATTTCACTGAAACGCGGTCTGATGACAAAAGAAAAATTTATGGAAGATGCCGCCGAATTCATTTCGGAAAACTACGGGGATGAGGCGGGAGAAAACGGGGAGCTTCTGAAGGAATTCGAGGAATATGTCTTCGGCTATTCGAGACTGTCCGTGCTTATCGATGATCCTGATATATCGGATATAAGGGTCATGAGTCATGACTGTATAAGAGTCAAGAAGTGCGGAAAGAGGAAAGAGTCCGGTGTCTTTTTTTCGGATGAAGCGGAATACAGGGCTTTTATCGATCATATTGCCGCAAAAAACAAAGTCAGCGTCTCGAATCTGTCGGCCATACAAAGGTTTACGGATTCTTCATCCCATCCTGATTTTATCCTGAGATTCACCGTATCAATGCCCATAGTAAACACATACGAAGAACCGTATCTTTGTATCAGGAAAGTCCCGAAGAAATTTCCTCTTCTTGGGGATCTGGTCCTTAAGGGAATGCTTGACGAAAAATGTGCCAGGATACTTGCCCTCAGGTTCAGGCTTGGTTCTACGCTTATCTGCGGCGGGAATTCATCCGGTAAGACCACCCTGCTCAATGCCCTTAAAGAAACGATACCGGATGATATGGCAGTCCTTGTGGTACAGCAGGCGGATGAGCTCACCACCATGTTCCATCCCGACATGATGTTTCTGCATTCGATCCCGGTGTCTGCCGAAAGCAGAGCCAGTTATGACCTTGAGAACATAAGCATTGCGGGACTGACCATGGATGTGGATTTTTTTATCATCGGTGAGATCAAGGGCTCCGAAGCTGCATATATGCTTAATGCGGCTTGCACTGGGCAGATCTGTGCCGGAACCATACATTCTGTTTCCGCAATGAGAGCCACCGACAAGCTTGTGGATTATGCAATGCAGGCAAGCAGGTATTCGAGAAATGAGCTTATGAGGATGATGGACTGTTTTAAGACGATAGTTTTCATGAAGGATTTCAAAGTGGCAAATGTTTATTCCTGCAAAGGATGGAATGAAGAAAGGGGTGAACTTGATTATGAACGTCTGGTGTAATGTCTGGCTTTTTATACTGCTTCTTTTCAGCATATACGGAAGCATGAGATCACTCAGGGAGACGGATGATCTCGGCAGGGCGGCAAGGGGTATAGTGAAGGGATTTGATGACAGGGGAAGAAAAAATGACCTTAAGAAAAGGAAAGATCTGAGAATGCGCATGATGAGGGAAAACCTCCCCGGAAAGATCGACAGGGCACTTGTCTACAGCATGATCAAAAGAAAGTATCCGGGTCTGAGTGCGGAAAAATTCTCGGCTTTGGTGATCGCCATATGCTGCATTTTGCTGATAGCTTTCTGGAGCGCCTTCGGGCTGTTATACGGTCTTTTGGCAGTATCTGTCTTTGTATCGGCGGTTTATGTGTTCATCAGGTGTCTTGAGATAAGTGCCATGAAAAAAACCGGAGAGGATCTGCCAAAACT
This sequence comes from uncultured Lachnospiraceae bacterium, assembly GCA_946631935.1. Taxonomy (GTDB): domain Bacteria; phylum Bacillota; class Clostridia; order Lachnospirales; family Lachnospiraceae; genus AC2028. Next base: position 4,693 of record CAMPAP010000086.1, read on the forward strand.
TCTGGATCTTTTGAGCTCATTTGCTGCATCGGGTTCTATCAGCTCCGGGATATTCGGCGAGATAAGCATATACATGGACGAGCCTTTAAGAAGTGCGCTTGATGAATGCAGTCAGGAGTGCAAAATGAGTGGGGACGTATCCCTTGCAATGCTGTCACTTGCTGATCGCATAGAGCATCCACAGTTCAAACAGCTCATCAGGAATATGGAGATAACATCAAGACACAGTGATGACATTACGGGGCTTGTGGCAAAAACAAGGAGAGGATTAAGGGATTATCTGAGAGAATCATCCCAGAGGAAGACCATGCTCAGGGAATCGGCGATCAATATGCTTCTTTTGATGGTAATGAGTCTTGTGGTTCTTGTCATAACCACTTCACTGTCAGAGACCGGTCTTGGCCCGGTGCTTTTTGGGAGCATTCCCGGAAGAGTGACACTTGCTGTTATGGCGGGGGTCTGCCTTATGTATTTCAAACAGGCTGCTGCTCTGTATAAGTGAGGTGAGTATGGGAATTACAGACTATTACGATACTGTGTCGGCAATACTTGTTTTCACCTGTGTTCTTACTTCGGCGGGCTGGGTAAGATGTGTGCTTGATCCTGCGGAAAGCAGGGTGGCAAGAGCCGGTGCGGAATTTGCGGGGATGATAAAAGAAAAGCAAAGAAAGTCCGCTTCATATTCCGCACTTGATGCATGGCTCAGAAAAAACGGAGCTTCCTACCATACAGGCAAAAAAACGGATCCCGGGAGATTTGTTGCAATGTGTGCATTTTTGGCAGCTTTGGGTTTTGTGACGGGACTTGGCGCGGGCTTTCTTTTTTCGGTGCTTCTGTCGGTACTTATGGGGATGTTTCTTCCGCTTTACGTTCCTGCCAGAAATAGGGCTGATGCACGAAAAATGCTGCCGGACATAAAGCTTATATATCACTCCCTGGAAGTGCAGATAGGGAGCGGTGTCTATGTGACCGACGCTCTTTCCGAATGTGTGCTCAGCGTGCGTCATATAAGACTGATCGATGCACTGAACACTTTCAGTGCCGATATGATGATGAAGTCGGATATTTATGCATCACTTGAAAAATTCAGGTCATCCTTTGATGACAGATATATAGATTCTCTCTGTATAACAGTTGTCCAGGCTTTAGAGTCCGGCCAGGCCGTTGAGCTTCTTTCCGATATCGCAGAGCAGGTAAGTGACATGGAGGAAGACGTGCTTCAGTCAGGAAAGGCATCTCTTGACAGGGTACTTACACTCTGCCAGCTTCTGGTGCTTGCTTCTGTAATGGGAACGGCTCTTTATACGTGTGTTATCTATATGATGACCAAAGCGGTGAGCTTCTGATTGTTTTTCGCATATTTGAAAGGAGAAATGATGAAATATATAAAAAGAATGATCATTAGGATAATGGAACTTGGAATGCATAAAGAAGAAGGGCTTGACGGGATACTTGTCACCATAGGACTTTGTATCATCGCGCTTTTGCTTTGCGTTGTCATGAGGGATGCCCTGACGGATTTTATCAAGACCATCGTTACTGCCATGACAGATTCGGCAAAAGCCATTCTTACAACGCCTTCCGCTTTTATCTTACCGGAGTAAAAAAATGATAAAAAGATACAGCCTGATGAAAAAAGAGGATTCACCAAGTGTTTTGGCAGATATAAAAGAAAACGATGCGGGAAGTGTCGGCGATGTGATGCCCATGTGCATTTTTGTCATTTGCATCGCATATGTGCTGATCTCATTTGCAGGATGCGTAAAGCTTATAAATACCAAGACCATGGTCTCACAGATATCAAGGCAGTACATCCTTAAGATGGAAACGGAAGGATATCTGAAAGAAGCGGATAAAAATGAAATGCTTGATGATCTGTCCCTGGCCGGTCTTGAAAATATCAATCTGGGTAAAACGGATATGAATCCGGTAGGTTACGGATGCAGGGTGACACTTGAAATAAAAGGAAGCACGGAGGGAGGATATGAGATTTCCGAATTCAGAACTTCAACGGCCAAGTATTAACAGGGTCAGCAGCAATGCGGGAAACGCCGAATATGTGGTGGGAATGTATGCACTTGTATTTGTTCTGGTCATGGCTCTTGCAAGTCTCCAGATAATGCGCTATAAGGCAGGCTCCGACATAGCAGAGGATGCTCTTACGGCATCTGCCCTGGCAGCTCTTGACGTGGATCCTTATATATACGGACTAAGTCACCGGATCGTCATTAACGATCCGCGGGCTGCAAGAGGGATCTTTGAGAATGCACTTAAGGATAATATGAAACTAAATGATGCATTTGAACCCCGCAAGGCTGATCCGTCCTATATAAGGGGAAGGGTTACGGTGGATGATTTCAGGGTTTATGAGGTTGAAGGAGACAAAGTCACGGAATATACGGTGGGCAGTTATACAGTCAGTAAGACGGAAGGAATCTGCGGTGAAATGAAGACTCCATCCGGGAAGGATGTCAGATCCGCAGGAGTATATGCCGAGATATCATATGATGCATCGGGATTTTTAGGCATAGTCGTTAATGCCAGAAAAGACACATATGTGGAGATGATGGCAGATCCGGATAAGGTGACTCCTTAAGACTGCCCGCGACAGGATGGAGGGGACAGCCCTACGCCCGTTTTATTAATACAGGTTATTGAAAGGTATGAAAATGAATAAAAACAAAAAAACGCATAATAAGGAAAAAGGAAAGGGATATGGTCTTTTTGCCGCAGCTTTTGTGGTGGCAGCAGGCGTTTTTGCCGTAATGACATACATGCAGAAGCAGGCTCTTTCCGATTATGAAAAAAAAGATATTTATGTTGCGCAGACATCCATACCCCGGGGTGTCGTGATAGATGAAACAAATGCCGGCAAATACATGGAATTAAAAAGCGTGGATGCGGGATGTATACCGAATGGTGCGGTAACGGATGAAAAAAAGCTGGAGGGTCTGTCCCCGGTTTACGGTATCAGCGAAGGAACCCTTCTGACGGACTCAATGTTCATTGCGCGGGATGATATCCTGAATACTATGGAGGAGCCGGTTTTGGCGGGATTCAGGGCAGATGATCTGTCGAGAGCGGTAAGCGGTGTCTTAAGGGCAGGAGATGTGATCGATATATATTCTGCGGAGCCTGATACGGGGAAAGGCATATTGCTGTGCAAAAATGCATATGTTGAAAAGGGATATGACAGTTCCGGCAATGAGGCCATGGGAGATGCCGCAGCAGTTATGTTCAATATCTATCTTGAATATTCCGAAGTGGAAAGATTCTATGAGGGAATAAAAAACGGAAGTATATATGTTGTCAGAAGGTGCGGGTGATGTGCCCGGCTGTATGCCCGGCCTGTCTTATCCTAGCCGCCTGTTTTGATCTGAAAGATCATCGCATCCCGGATTTTTTATGGTGGATAATGGCGGCAGACAGCCTTTTTATCCCGTTGATGATATCAGAAGGTACTTATTACGCCCCGCTGTATGGCTCTTTACACATAGGTGCAGACCTTTATGCGGGGCAGGAAACCTTTACTTTAAGCGGTGCTTTTGACTGCCTTGCCGTAATTGCGATTCAGGAGAAGATCATGAGCGGGTTTTACGGCAGGGCGGATTCACATGCTTTTTCCTGCTGCGAGGTTTTTTTCTTTTTCCTCGGATGCGGGATCATAGGACATATCATACATATGTCGGCAGCACTTTTCCTTTTGTCTGCTGATCAGCTTTTCAGGCGAAATATCGGAAAAAACTTAAAGCTAAAAGAGCCTGTTGCGTTTGTTCCATATATTTGCATTTCTTTTTTTCTGACGCTTTTTATCATAAAATCATTTCATTTGTCCGTGCTATATATGGTATGATATTTTCCGTCCGGACAGATTCAGGGGGGATCCTGTCGGGCCATTTAATGGAACCTGAAATTGTCTTTTTTGATAAGCGGAGTTTTATATGATCATAAGCGGACAGAGATTTGACGAAGAGAGAGCTCTTTACGGAAGCGACGGTCTTGTTGTAAGGGAATGCAGATTTGACGGCCCTTCAGACGGAGAGAGTGCTTTAAAGGAAAGTAAAAATATTGAGGTATATGATAGCTTTTTTAATCTCAGATACCCTTTCTGGCATGATACGGATTTAAAGATCGTAAACTGTGAAATGACAGACAAATGCCGTGCTGCCCTGTGGTATACAAAAAAGACGGTCATCGAAGATTCAAAGCTGCACGGTATCAAGGCTCTCAGGGAATGCAGTGACATCAGCATCAAGAATTCCGATATAATCTCACCGGAATTCGGATGGTCTGTAAGCGGGATAAAGATGGAGGATTCATCGGCGCAGAGTGAGTATTTCATGATGAGGTCGGATCACCTTGACTTCAGATCGGTGAAGCTTCAGGGAAAGTATTCTTTCCAATACATTTCGGATTCGGTAATTGAAGATTGTGAATTCGATACCAAGGACGCTTTCTGGCATGCCAAAAACGTTCTTGTAAAAAACAGCGTTATTAAGGGTGAATATCTTGGGTGGTACTGTGAGAATGTAACCTTTGAAAACTGTGTGATCACGGGAACCCAGCCGCTATGCTACTGCCGCGGACTTAAGCTGAAGGGCTGCAGGATGTATGATGCGGATCTTGCTTTTGAAAAATCGGATGTTGATGCTCTTATTACGACAGGGATGATCAGCATAAAAAATCCCGCATCCGGAAAGATATCTTTACCTTCGGTTGACAGCATTATCATGGATGATCCTTCAGCCTGCGGCGTTATCGACGTTACGGGATAAAGAAGAGCGTAATAAATATCAGGACCTGCCTGGGGAATATGAAGATAGTCTATATTATCATACTGTTTGTAAACATCGTTACTTTTGTCATTTTCGGATATGATAAAAGACAGGCTCTGCGCAGCGGCTGGCGCATTCCCGAAAGAACACTTATTTTGTGGGCTGCATTAAGCGGAGCATTCGGCGCTCTCTTAGGAATGCGTGTATTTCACCATAAGACAAAAAAGAAAAAATTCTATATCACTGTCCCCGTTTTGGCGTTTTTGTGGGCCGTTCTCATTGTTTTATCCTTTATATATCCTGTTTTCCCCGTATTTTAAAACATCCGGATATGTGGTAAAATTACCTATGTATATGTGCATATGGGGTGTATGCGCAGTATGTCTCCGGGGAGGATACAGCCATGACAATTTCTTGTGTGATGATCGTAAAAAACGAAGAGAGGATCCTTTCAAGATGCCTTGACAGTATCAGGGATCTCATGGATGAGATAGTGATCGTTGATACCGGCTCTTCCGACGGCACAAAGGAAGTGGCAAAAAAATATACCGATAAGATATATGATTTTGCTTGGACGGGGAATTTTTCGGATGCCAGGAATTTTGCTTTTTCCAAGGCGACAATGGATTATATCTATTCCGCAGATGCCGATGAAGTCCTTGATGAAACCAACCATGTCAAGTTCATGGCACTTAAGGATATGCTTCCTGAGGAAGTGGAGATCGTCCAGATGAGATATTCGGGGCAGCTTACCCACTCCACTGTATATAATTTTGATGAAGAATACAGACCCAAGCTTTTTAAAAGACTTCGTAATTTTGTATGGCAGGATCCGGTTCATGAGATGGTCAGGCTTGACCCTGTAGTCTATGACAGTGATGTAACGATCTGCCATATGCCGGAAAAATCCCATGGCAGCAGGGATCTTGCAATTTTTTCCAAGACCACTCAGAGAGGTGAGAGACTCAGCAAGAGGCTTTTCGGAATGTATGTCAGGGAGCTTTTTATGGTGGGATCGGATGATGATTTCAGGGATGCACTTTCATATTTTGTTGCATGTGCCGCAGATACGGAAATGGACCCCGAGGATGTCAACAAAGCCTGCCTTGTTATAGCTCATACCGCAAGACTTCACGGCGATATCGTAATGTTTTTTAAATATATTACAAAGCTTATGGCAACGGATGCTTCTTCCGAAGTATGCCTGGAACTTGGACAGTTTTATGAGAGGATCCAGGATTACGAAGAGGCGGCCATCTGGTACTATAATGCAGCTTTTGAAACACTTCCGGCCATTGTTATCACATCATCCGGAAAGGATGCATCTGAAGGGCTTATAAGGGTATATGACCGTATGGGAATGCCCGAGGTCGGTCGTGAATTTGCAAAGCAGATAAGGACGATTTAATGAGTTGGGAATCAAATGTAAGGAAAGTAGTTCCTTATGTGGCAGGCGAACAGCCTTCCGGAAAAGTTATCAAGCTTAATACAAACGAGAATCCGTATGCTCCCGCGCCCGGAGTGGAGGAGGTCTTAAAGAATACGGATATTTCAATTCTGAGAAAATATCCGGATATGAATTCCGGCCTCATCGTAAATGCACTGGCTGAAAAATACAGAGTAAAGCCTTCGCAGGTATTTGTCGGAGTCGGTTCCGATGATGTCCTTGCGATGGCTTTTCTTACTTTTTTTAACTCAGGTAAAAAGATCCTGTTTCCCGATATCACTTATTCTTTCTATGATGTGTGGGCGGATCTGTTTGGAATACCTTATGAACAGATACCGTTAGATGATGATTTTGTGATCCATCCTGAGGACTACGATAAAGAAAACGGCGGAGTGATATTTCCAAACCCCAATGCGCCCACCGGAGTTGCAATGGATCTGACCGGTGTAAAGCAGATCCTTGACCTTAACAGGGATGTGGTCTGCATAGTTGATGAAGCTTATGTGGATTTCGGAACAAAAAGTGCATTAGAGCTTCTTCCGGAATATGATAATCTTCTGGTAGTCCAGACTTTTTCAAAATCAAGATCCATGGCAGGAATGAGGATCGGATATGCCATAGGAAATGAAAAGCTTATATCATATCTTCAGGATGTGAAATTCTCATTTAATTCATATACCATGAATACCGTGACTCTTGCGGCAGGTGCGGAGGCTGTAAGAGATGATGAGTATTTTAAAAAATCCTGCGAAAAGATAATAAAAACCAGGGAAAAACTGAAAAAAGATCTTAAAGAGCTGGGATTTGCATTTTCAGATTCCAAGGCTAATTTTATCTTTGCCACCCACCCTGACGTTTATGCTGAAAAGATCTATAACGAACTGAAGAAGAGAAATATATATGTCAGATACTTCAAAAAACCCAGGATCGACAATTATCTCAGGATCACTGTGGGAACCGATGAAGAATGTGACGAGCTTGTCAGAAACCTCAGGGAAATAACCGCTTAAGGAGAGTATCAATGATAGATTATATTGTCAGTTTTTTTATTTCCATGGTCCCTCTTATTGAGATCCGTGGATCCGTACCATACGGACTTGCAAGAGGACTTGATCCTGTGATCCTGTATCCTGTCTGCATCCTCGGCAATATGCTTCCTGTTCCCGTGATCTTCTTTTTTGCAAGAAGAGTGCTTGAATGGGGTAAAGATAAGAAAGTGATCGGTAAATTTTTTACTTTCTGTCTGGAGAAAGGGCACAAGGGAGGCACCAAACTTCAGGAGAAGGCCGGTCGCGGACTTTACTGGGCACTGTTTCTTTTTGTCGGGATTCCTCTTCCCGGAACGGGGGCATGGACCGGAACTCTTGCATCCAGCATTTTGGACATGGATTTTAAGAAGAGCGTTATAGCTGTCATGGCAGGGGTGCTGCTTGCGGGGATTATCATGGGTCTCGGCACCGCAGGGATTCTCAGTCTCATCGGGATCGGAGGCTGATATTGGATCCTTATCAGGCTTTTGCGAAAGTATATGATGAGCTTATGGCTGATGTCCCCTATGATAAGTGGGCGGGCAGGCTTGACCGTGATATAAAAAAATACGGAATAAGCATTCCTGCTGAAAACAGGCAGGGTGAGCCTGATCCTGAAAGTGAAGATGAGCTTTTAAGGTCTGAGCGGAATCTTGTATGTGACCTTGGCTGCGGGACAGGCATTATTACCAGAAAACTTTTCGATATGGGATATGACGTCTTTGGCGTTGATATTTCCCCGGATATGCTCTCGGAAGCTTCCTTGTCGGATGACGGCAGGGGGATAATGTATCTGAACCAGGATATCTGCGGGCTGGATCTTTATTCCACTATCGGAACGGCTGTCTGCATATGCGATTCTCTTAATTACATTTTATCCGATGAAGATCTTGAAAAAGCCTTTAAAGGAGTTTCCAATTTTCTGTATCCCGGAGGGCTTTTTATTTTTGACTGTAATACGTCATATAAGTATCGTGAGACTGTGGGAGAATCCACAATAGCGGAATCCGGAGAGGATGTATCTTTCATCTGGGAAAATGTCTATGATGATGCGGATAATATCAATGAGTGCGATCTGACTCTTTTTATAAAGCGTGATGACGGACTGTATGAGAGGGCCGAAGAAACTCATATCCAGCGCGGAATAGATGCCAAGGATATAAAGAAGATGGCTGCATCATCCTGCCTTGAGGTGGTTTTTTTATCCGATTCCGATACGGAAGAAGAAGTAAGTGAAACGACAGAGAGAATATATGCCTGTCTGAAAAAACCTGAAAATGATAAATGAAAAATGCAAAAAAGATTATATAGTCAGTGCCACGGCGGCGGGAGCGAAGATAAGAGCCTTTGCCTGCACTACGCTTAATATCGCGGAAGAGTCCAGAAGGCTCCACAATACCAGTCCTGTTATGAGCGCTGCCCTTGGCCGGACTCTTTCCGCTGCATCGATGATGAGCATTATGATGAAGGGCGACGGCGACAAACTGACGATACAGATAAAATCCGACGGACCCTCCGGCGGACTTACGGTATGCGCTGATTCACACGGTAATGTAAAGGGATATACTCCTGTTCCCGATGTGATCCTGCCTGCAAAAAGCAACGGTCATCTCAATGTGTCCGGTGCCATAGGTAACGGTGATCTTATAGTTGTAAAGGATCTCGGACTTAAAGAACCCTACGTGGGAAGGATCGCGCTTCAGACAGGAGAGATAGCGGAGGATATAACATACTATTTTGCCGCATCGGAACAGACTCCGTCTTCGGTTGGCCTGGGAGTGCTCATGAACAGGGATAATACCGTAAAATGTTCCGGCGGATTCATAGTACAGCTTATGCCAGATGCGGAGGATGAGATAATAAGCGTTCTTGAGGATAATCTGAAAAACCTCCGCAGTGTTACCGAAATGCTTGACGCAGGTCTTACGCCCGAGGATATACTCTCTGAGGTTTTGAAGGGCCTGGACATATTTTTTAACGAAACATACGATACCGCATATAAATGCGACTGCTCAAGAGACAGAGTTGAAAATGTGCTTGTAAGTCTCGGGGAAAAAGACCTGACGGAAATGATAAAAGAAAATAAAGAGGCTGAAGTGCATTGTGATTTCTGTGAAAAGGATTATATCTTCAGTCCGGAAGAACTTAAGGAAATATTAAAAGAAAGCAGGAGAAAACAAAATGGTTAAAGCAAACGATAATTACTTGAAACTCCCCGGAAGCTATCTCTTTTCCACCATTGGAAAAAAGGTAAGGGAATACCAGGAGGCTAATCCGGATGCAAAGATAATCAGGCTCGGCATCGGTGATGTCACCCAGCCTCTGGCTCCTGCCATAATATCCGCACTGCATGCCGCAGTTGACGAAATGGCTTCAAAGGAGACCTTTAAAGGCTACGCTCCGGATCTTGGATATGAGTTTTTGCGAAATGTGATCGCAGAAGAGGATTATAAGAGCAGGGGCTGTGATATTTCGGCTGACGAGATCTTTGTATCTGACGGAGCAAAGAGTGACTGTGCCAATATCCAGGAGATCTTTTCGACTGACAATAAGATCGCTGTGTGTGATCCTGTCTATCCTGTTTACGTTGATTCCAACGTTATGGCAGGAAGAACGGGCATTTATGATAAAAACACCGGGACCTGGTCCGATGTGATCTACATGCCCTGCACTGAAGAGAACGGATTCGTACCCATGCTTCCCGAAAAAACTCCGGATCTTATCTATCTGTGTTTTCCCAACAATCCCACGGGTTCTGCCATCAAAAAGAGCGAACTCCAGAAATGGGTGGACTATGCAAATAAGGTTGGTGCGATAATCCTTTACGATGCCGCATATGAAGCATATATTTCCGAGGATGATGTTCCCCACAGCATTTTTGAGTGCGAGGGTGCAAGAGGATGTGCCATCGAGTTCAGATCTTTTTCAAAGAATGCCGGATTTACCGGTGTGCGTCTTGGATTTACAGTAATCCCCAAAGACCTTAAAGCAGGGGATACACTTCTTCATCCTCTCTGGGCAAGACGTCACGGAACAAAATATAACGGAGCTCCATATATAGTCCAGAAAGCCGGTGAAGCTGTCTACTCCAGACAGGGTAAGAAGCAGCTTAAAGAGCAGGTTGCATATTACATGAACAATGCCAGGGTGATCTATGACGGTCTTAAGAGTGCGGGATATAATGTCTCCGGAGGCGTGAACGCGCCTTATATCTGGCTTAAGGCTCCAAATGGCATGACAAGCTGGGAATTCTTTGACTTTTTGCTTGATAAGGCACATGTCGTAGGAACTCCGGGTTCGGGCTTTGGACCCAGCGGAGAGCACTTCTTCAGACTTACCGCATTCGGAACTTACGAAAACACTTTGGAAGCTGTTGAAAGGATCCGTAATCTGTGATATATTTCAAAGCACATTTTTGAAATGATCACGAAAGCGGACTTTTGATCTGAAAACTTTAATAACGGGACCTGTATTTTTCCTCAGGGAAAAATACGGGTCCTTTTTTGTTTCCAAAACTGATCTGTATAGGGAGGTGGGTATTTGAAAAAAGGTAATTGTAAAGATGTTTTTGGAAAAATGAGTGTGGGGAAAAAAATTGCAGGAAATAAAATTGCGGGAATAAGGATTTTTGCACTTATGCCTGTCATTATGGGAGCGGCGCTTTTGATTATTATTCACGCTCTTAAGGCGGGGGCATCGGTTTTTCCCACACCTGATGAAGTACTTCAAAGCTACAGAAACGATCCTTATAAGGGGTTCTATGAAGGAAGCCGGGGCATTGCATGGACATCTCTTCATCCGGGAGGATATGAGGTTAATTCAAACGGTGTATATGTTTACAGCGGCTCCGGTAATAAATACAGAGGAGCAGAAGGTACGGAGGTGGTGCCTTCGGGAGTCATAGGAAGAAAGGATCCCGATGAAGTTCTGCCTCCCGGGCATCACTACTATGCAAGACCCATAACAAATGATGTGGTCCCTGTAGGAAAGTGGGTTCTTGAACATCCGGACGGTAAATGCGTGCACGGCCCTTTTGCTGCGGGAAGGGATTTTGAATATTACGGTATATCGGGACTTTCAAACGACAAATGCGGAAGAAGCTATGATTCCGGATGGAAAGGATATTGTGCCGACTGCGGAGAACCCGTTGCAGGCTTTGTGTATGCAGATAAGGAATGCGTAAAAAACACCGGATACATATTTGTGGGTGACAGCGTTTTTTCCCAAAAGTATCCCGTGGAATATGTATTTGTCTGCCCTGAATGCGGGGATAATATGGAAGTCAGTTTTTCAAGGAGCGTGCATATGTGCAGGTCCTATATTTCCTGCAACAGATACACGGTAAGATTTGATCCGAACTGTACTGATCTGCAGGACGCAGATACTCATGACATGGATCCGCAGGTTTTTTATTACGGTGGAGCTCATGAATATGAAGGGGAGGAAGTATCCGGAGGAGAGACTCTTTCTCCCAACGAATATATCAGAAAAGGATATATTTTCTGCGGCTGGAGCGATACTCCTTCGGGAGAAGCGGTCTTTGAAGACGGAGCATGCGCTTCCTTGCTTGAAAGTCATTATGCTGTTCTGAATGCATCAGGTGATGGAAGCGATAATGCAGTGATAACTCTTTATGCTGTGTGGAAGGAGTCTGACTGCGCTCTTGAGATCTCGGCAGGAACTTTTGACGGACATCCCGGATATTATGACGGCGTTGTAAACGGAGAATATGAGGATGACAAAAACCGGTTTACAAAGGGATATATGTACAGTACATATATTGATGACGGAAAGCTTACGCCCCCTGAAGGATACAGTATCGTCCTTAATACCATAACGGGGGAAGATGCCTGCCATTCGGAAACATATCTGGCAGGATGGGTATATGAAAGCACTGACCCGGGTGCATCGGAAGCGGATGTAGGAAATAAATACGGTTTTATCATGAGGGGCAGCCTGTCAGGTAAGATCGAGAGATTCTATTCAGACGGAAGCGTATCATATCTTCATTCATCCGTGATCAAAGGAAATACTGACCGCTTTACGGCTCTTTGGAAAAGCGGAGGATTTACTCTTCCGGATGCTGCCGGAAGAGGTCTTATATTTGAAGGCTGGTATTCATCTCCGGATCTTTCTGATGACAGCTATGTCGGAAAAGCCGGGGATTTGATCTTTCCTGTTTCCGACATGGAACTGTATGCTTCCTACAAAGGTATCACACTGTCTGCAACTCCCGATTATATGGGGAGCGAAAAATTCGGAGAACTTCGTTATAAGGGCATCACGGATCTTTCGGTGGGAGAAAGAGGAGATGATCTTTTATATAAATATTTCTATTCGGACTCACCTTATGGAGGATGGAAAGAGGCGGTAACTGAGGAAGGCAGCACCGGAGAAGTGCTTGGAAGAAGGGATTATTATGCAGGGGGTGAAGACCGTGAAATAACGGTACAGGTGACCGGCATTTATAAGATCAGTCTTTGGGGAGGCTCCGGAGCATCTTATGAAGGATATCCCGGCGTTTCGGGAGATATGAATGAATGTGAAGTACTCCTTAAGGAGGGAGACAGGATAAGAATACATACCGGTATAAAGGGTGAGAGTGATACCGGTGATGACGGTGTTATCTGCGGCGGAGGAGAAGGGTCAGAGCTGTATATAAATGATGAGCTTTTTATGTCCGCATCAGGAGGCGACGGTGCCAGCTTTTTGCTTGATGTTGATAAAAGATTTGATCATACAGGGACTGTTCAGACGTTTACCGTAACTGCAGAGGCTGATTACAGATTGCAGGTTTACGGAGCAAAAGGAGGTTCTGCAGGAGGAGGACAATATGTCGGCGCCAACGGAGGATTTGCGGAGGGCACGGTGCATCTTATGCCGGGAGATGTTTTATACATATGTGCCGGAGGGATGAACGGATATAACGGCGGAGCCCTCGGAGGCCTTAATGCATATGGCAGCAGGGGCGGAAGCGGAGGAGGCGCAACGCATATTGCATCATCCGACGGACTTCTCAGTTCATTTGATAATAAAAGAGGTGATATATATCTGGTTGCAGGCGGAGG